>CAIXIX010000246.1 GCA_903919615.1 uncultured Chthonomonas sp. | reverse complement strand
CAGCCAATATCGAGCCAAAAGCACAAACAGAACGCCAAATTCAACCGCACACGCGACGCGTGGGCACCTAGACGACGGCAATACCGACAAAGGTATCCCGTCAACTACACTGCTAGATTTAATCTAGGACAGGCTCCTAGGCGGAAGCCTCATCGGCGTGGATGCGGGAACGAGGATACTTACTTACCTGAATCGGCTGGGAAACTGGCATGTTCGAGGTGGGCACCCCGTACCGGCAATACAGGTTGTTCTCGATATTTTGTTTCTATTGCTGCTCTCATCCACGGTGCTGTTTATCTTTCAGGATGTTCGCCGAACCTGGAACAGTCGAGAGCTGCGTGGGGACGTTACGATCCCCGGACCACTGATCACCAGGGTCCGTATTCCGCCGTACATCGATCTTCCGAGCGTGCAGCTCAAGCAGGTCTCGGTTCCGATGATGTGTTACGTCGGATTTGTACTCGGCCTCGTATCAGGGGCAATGGGTATCGGCGGCGGTGTGCTTTTCATGCCGGTCCTGCTGTATGGTTTTGGACTATCAGCGCGAAACGCCGCAGGAACGGGGATCCTGTTACTGCTGGTAACCGTAATTGCGGGGACTTTTGAGCAGGCCCAGCATGGCTACGTAAGCCTCAAACTAGCTATGACGATCCTGATGGGCTCTTCCGTCGGCTCCCAGCTTGGCGCCCTCACCACGCACTATTTGCCGAACCGCTACCTGCGGCTGATACTCATGCTGCTTATATTTGTAGTGATCGGAATGATTGGCTGGAATCTCGTTCACTTAGGTGAACGGTGAGATTTCGAACGCGCAATACGGCAGCCCGTCATTATAGTACGGATTACTAATCATGATGACGAGGGATTTTTCACGTTTCTCGTCGCTCCTGTTTTATATATTTAGCGAAAACTCGCGATCAATAATGAAGATGCTTCGAATCCACCTTCCCCCGAAAGACCCAGTAGATCGCTATGGTATAGCCAATCACAAACGGCATCCCCATCAATGCAATAGTGAACATCGTCTTCAATGAGCCCTGCGAGGAGGCAGCATTATAGATATTCAGGCTGAACTGAGGGAGTGGAGCGGATAGCACCATGTTGGGATAAAGTCCCAGTGCAAAGAGGGCCAACAGACCTGCGATACTGCAGCTAGAGGAGATAAACGCCAGCCCAAATTTGCCTCTAGAGATCTCCCGTGGGATGTTGGCGATAGCAAGAAGTGCGAGAGTAGGGAGCAGAAAAAGCCATGGTGCGTGCCGCATCTTATCCGCCATTTGTGGAGCAAACACAAATGTTGCTATCGTGAGCAATCCAAACATGACGCCGAAGAAGATGATCGCTCCCTTAACCCACCGGCTCACTTCTACTTGCAGCTCGCCTTCCGTCTTCAAAGCCAGGTAGATCGAGCCGTGCATCATGAACAGCGCGATGGTCGTAACCCCAGTAATCAGCGCGTACGGATTGAGAAGATTGTAAAAGCCTCCCTGATACTCTTTATCCGCGCCAAGCGGGATGCCGACAACGATGTTGCCGAGAGCGACCCCCATCAACAGAGCGATCAAGAAGCTAGCGATACTAAAGCTAATATCCCATCCGCTGCGCCAGCGTGCCGACGGACGCTTGCTCCGAAACTCTATGGCAACGGCGCGAAAAATGAGTGCGGCTAGCAAAAGCATGAACGCTGTATAGAATCCTGAGAACACCGTCGCATAGACATGGGGAAAGGCGGCAAACAACGCGCCTCCGCCTACGACCAGCCAAACCTCGTTGCCATCCCAGACCGGTCCGATCGCATTGAGCAGAATTCTGCGATCGTGATCCTTCTTCGCTAAGAGTTGGAGCATTCCGACGCCCAGATCGAACCCGT
>CAIXIX010000245.1 GCA_903919615.1 uncultured Chthonomonas sp. | reverse complement strand
GACTTAGGAGTAGACAAACCCTCCAACACTCTGATCCAAGTAACCAGGGCGGATGCTGTTAATTGTTGGGTTAAGGGGCAGTCTACTGGTGGTGAAGCAATGTCAAATAAATATTATAATCATGGAAAGTGGCCTACAGGCAATCAACTTTTGGATAATCCTAATCTTGAACTGATGTGCGGTGATGCTGCAGACTTAAGTGTTTATATGTAAGCGAAAAACAGAGGTCGGGGATCGGTGGACAGGGGCCAAGGGGCAGCGCTCTTTCCGTTGCAAGTAAACCCAAATCGCTTACAGATCAGACGCAATTTAGGAGTGGTATTTCACGGCGAATTCCAAACTGAGCCAGGAACGGAAGGATCCTTTGAGCGACATCACTTTATCAACGCGTGGATCGAGTTGCGCCAGGAAAAATAGTAGAGGTTCTTGTTGTTGCAGGTAGGGTAACAAACAAAGCATTGTTTTACGGCTGGTTACATGTTCTCACTCTGGTACCATCTCTAAAGCGATAAACGCGCACCCAGAACCGGGGGCTCCGGGTGCGCGAAATGGCTTCTAAGAGATACTTAAACTGCGTGTTTTGATGTTAGCTGCTGTGCGAACGCCGATTTGCTCGTCGCTTACCTGCATACAGACCGGTTACCATAAAGCCAGCCAAAAATGCAAGCGAGCCTGGTTCAGGTGTTCCAGATACTTCGGAGATGGTTGCAGTGTACAAAGTAGTGTCGTAGGTATCAAAACCGTTCGCTTTCACAACGAAATCAACTACAGAGCCTACGCTCACAGTTGTAAGGAAGTTGAAATCGACGCCCACACCATCTGTTCCCACAATGTAGTGGTTGTAGACAGGGCTAGAGGTATTCGACGCATCGACGAACACTTCGCCAAAGATCCCCGTACCGCCCGCAGTATTTTGCTTGGCGAGATGGCCTGTAATGTCAACGACGCCGGCGAAATCGCTCGTCCATCTCCGAACCGACCACTGCTCCTGAGCCTCGTTAAAGCCATTGGGATGTGTGAGGGTTGCGCTTATAAAAGTCCAGGGTGGAGGCGTCGGCGATTCAATCCAAGAAGTGCCATTAAAAGTTGGCAGTTGAACAAAGTGAGTATTCGTGTTTGGCTGGTCATAGTAGCCATATGTCCATCCATTAAGCCCCTGGGTTCCTGAGAAACCTGTCGCCGAGTCTGCGAGCACTTGCGCGCGTGATGAAGCGCCCAACGCTATCAACGCAAGCACACTTAAGGCAGTGTAAACCTGACGCGCCATATCGTTCCCTCCATGCTGTCAACCGGTTCTCCACGTTGTAGCCACTAATAACATAAAAAATCCATGCCTGTCAAGTAATAACGAAGATTAGTGCAGGGCTATCGCATCTTATTGAGAGTGTGTCAAGCTGCCTTCGTCTCCACTTAAATGGGCCATTGGCGGCCGGTCGCCAGGCTGTTTGACGCTTACGTAGAAGAACAACCAATCTCAGGTGGGCCGTTCCATAAATATCGCACAGACAAAGATTACGATCGATCGATAACTTCACTGAAACATACAATCGATACTGTACTCAGATTTTGATTACCGATGCCGGGCATATAAAAGGACCCAACAGATGGTTTTCGAAACCTGCAAGCTAATCAGAGCATCGTCGATACTGGGACTGGCTGTCTGCATCACAGGTACCGGCCTGGTCGCGTTCAGCCATGCCCGGCGCCACGACGGCGAGAAGCGCGACGCGGTGGTCGGGGTAACCTCGGCGATTAACCTGTCGGATAAGATCAAGGGAACCCTACTTCGGCCTGCGGTCTACGCGCGAATAGCCATCCAGTTAGACGATCCAGAGGGGATCTTCAAGACCGCGCACTATACGCCGGTCTGGACTATCCTCCACTCCGGGTGGTTCATCTCTCCGACGAGGCTCTTACCGAGGGTATCGCAATGCACAAGATCGGCAATACTATGGTGCGTGTCTTCTGTCCGGCAAAGACCGTCGCCGACTGCTTCAAGTACCGGAACAAGGTAGGCCTGGATGTTGCTTTGGAAGCGCTAAGAGACACGTGGAGCAAGCGCCGATCCACTTTGGATGAACTCTGGCACTATGCGAAGATCGAACGGGTAGCCAAAATCATGCGTCCCTACCTGGAGAGCCTCGTAACATGAACGACGACCGGCCCGAGTGCAAAACCTCGTGCGTGGTATTAATTGATAGTACAATCAATGTAATAGGAACATTCCATAACGTTGTGAGGTGACAATGATCAGCCCGAGTATAGAAAAAGAACTACAACAACATCTTTCGCTTCTTCCGGTATCCCAACAGCGTCGCGTATTAGATTTTGCACGCATGCTTTCTGTAGCGCCGCCACGTGGCGTAAACGGCAGTTCGTTGCTTGCGTTCGCGGGACTTATTCCGGCAGGCGAATTGCTTCAGATGAAAACTGCAATCGAAGCGGATTGCGAACAGGTGGATGTGGTTGGCTGGTAGATTTCTTCTCGACACCAATATCGTGATTGCTTTGTTTGCGACCGACGCTGCTGTGCTTGAAAGTGTCAAGAATGCTGATGAAGTGCTCATCAGTAGCGTGGTGTTAGGCGAGCTCTATTATGGAACCATAAAATCAGGTAGACCCACTGAAAACATGGAACGGCTAGATACGTTCGCTGCCCAAAATGTGCTGCTTGCGTGCGATGCAGAAACTTCTCGGCATTACGGCACGATTAAATCCAGGCTTCGAACTTTAGGTCGAATGATCCCGGAGAATTACATCTGGATCGCGGCCATCGCAATACAGCACGTCCTGACTCTGGTAACCCGCGACGCACACTTTGCAGAAGTGCATGGCCTTAAAACAATCACCTGGTAATCCTTCCTGTCGAATTATCCACGTCTCCACATAGTTTTCTGTATGGCCCTTCCAGTTCCGACGGTTACTGCCCATAAAGGACGTTATTGGTCATAAAAGCAGTCAGACGGGCGGATGATTTTGCGGGATTTAGAACTCTGGTTTAAAAGGCGAGTGGATATGGAACAGCGGTTTAAGAACGATGGGGAAGGGGAGGGCGCGGTGTTGTTGTTGCCGGCGCTGGAATCGGTCTGCGGCCAATCGATCAAGTTACTGTTGAACTGTGATACTGGGTTTTCAGTGAAACAAGTACAGCCAATACGAGATCTGGCCTCACCCTAATCCCGGGTTCCCTTTTATACACAACCTGAGATGGTTGTGTAGAAAAGGGCGACATGCGCTTACGGCGGTTCCTAGTTGTAGGCTAAGTCGTGCATGTAGAGGGACTGATGCGCGCCTGCCGGATGTTGGCTGGACG
>CAIXIX010000244.1 GCA_903919615.1 uncultured Chthonomonas sp. | reverse complement strand
GACCCGACGTCAGGGACCTCGACGTCGGGTTCCGTTGCGCCAGGACATCCTAGTCACTGCTTGCTCCTTTACAGCTTTACGGTTTGTTAGGGGCGCGAAGCGCCCGAAAATTTTAAAAAAATGGAGAGGGGGGGCGGTCGGAGGGAATTCGCCGGATTGGATTTCTCAATCGCCTGAGGCTCATAAGGATGACGGGGGGCTGATGGCGCATCGGGTGAGCTGTAATCGGTGTGTGTACCGCGGTCGCAGCAAGCGGCGACCCTACCGTGCCAATGGTCTTGTGCAAATACTGCGAGCTTGGACCGGATTAATCAGCCCTTGTGCGCAGCAAGCGGCGCAACTACCACGTCGGCAGGGAAAAGACAAAAGGGATGAGGTATGAGTAAATGGCACCGATAAGCGCGTGATGGTTGCCGATGAGACAGACCTGTGTTAGTTCCTTAAGGATGCCGAACGGAAGTACAGATTATGGTGACGAATTCAAATTGTAAACAGTCCACATCCGCACCCAACTGGTCCAACCAACAGGACGTGATCGCATGGCTGGAAGCGCTTAAGCCCAACCCAGCTGACGCCTCATCACAGGTCGACCCCAAGCGCTACGAGTACTTTGTAAACGCGATGCGAGCCTCGTGGGACCACGAGGTCGCCTACCCTCCGCTGGAAACGCTGCGTTCCAAGGATGGCGGCAATCAGCGCGACGTTGCGGAGACCATTGGATTCACGCAGTGTTTCGACCGCGCCTCCATGTACCTGCAAGCCAGGCATACGCGACAGCTCATCTACATAACACTGTTCGCTCTGTTGTTCCTGATCTTCTTTGAGTTATATGCGCATCTCGATATTCTGCACGAGGTTTTCGAATACGGTTTCTGGCCGTTCCTCGTCATTGGCATAGTCAGCCTGCTCATCAGCGCGGCTCTTGAGCACGGCGAGGGCATGTTGAATCTGCATCGCCATGGCCAATCTCGCCAGACGCAGCTATGTTATCTGGATAGCCGCTGCATCTCGGAAATGGGCCGAATCCTCGCCTTCTGGCGACTCAATGGCGTCACAATGCGAATATCAGATGAGATTCCGCGTTGGTGTGGGCAACGTCTCGCCATTATCGAGACTGTCGTTCGCGGCTACGAAGACTGGCTGGACCAGCAGCCACATGCCTGCGGGGTCGGCGCACAGAAGCTCACCCGAGAGCACTGGGAGTTCGACCAGATCGACTATTTCCACAAAGCTTGTGAGCGGCAGCATCTGCTCAGCCTCTTCTGGAAGGAGATCTCGTCCATCTTCTTCTACTGCGGCCTCGTTGGCATTCTGGGTCTGCTGGCTTGCGCCTGGCTGCACGTCAGCAAAGAGTCTCTCGCGGTCCGATGCATGCTCACGATGACACCCTCGGTAATCGCCTGCGCAGCCATCGTCGAATTCTACATGGAGCGCAAAGGCTTCGAAGCCAACGTCTCCCGCTACCGGCATGCCGCTGAGATCTTCAGCGTTGAAGCAACGTCAGATTCTCCCGAAGGCACGGTCCGGACTGAAATTAAGGAAGCCCTCAAATTACACGAAGGGGCACATGGTTCACATTCCATCATTACCGCAGTACTGACTTTCTTTGCCCTCAGTGCGCTGGTTTTCTGCGTAACGCACAACTTCCACACAGGCACCGTGATCACCGGCGCCATCACTGCTTTAATCCCATCTGCATCCATGCTAATAAAAAAGATATCGCTGAAGGCGGAACTGAAAAAGTGCGGTCTGAGCCAGGTGGTTCTGGACGATTGGATTGAGAGACTGCCCACAATTCCCTCGGAGGAATGGGACAGGCAGATCGTTGATGTAGGCGAGGAGGCGCTCGGAGAGTTAATTCAGTGGTATATCTCGGCGTCCGACAGGATCGTCACGATGCCGAAGGGATGAGCGGCGAGGCATACAGGGTAATAGGGTAAGTCGGTAATCGAGTAATGAGTCCAAGGTTATTGAGGTTGGTAAGAGCGCAATTCTTCCTGTGTTCTCTGCCGCGCACCATCGCTTGCTGAAAATGCAGATTTTAGACGGGATTAACAAGATGAACAGGATGGCAAACACACA
The DNA here is from genome assembly GCA_903919615.1 of uncultured Chthonomonas sp. Lineage (GTDB taxonomy): Bacteria > Armatimonadota > Chthonomonadetes > Chthonomonadales > Chthonomonadaceae > CAIXIX01. Next base: position 15,114 of record CAIXIX010000244.1, on the reverse strand, counting down.
ACACCGAAAACCTGACTTTCCGTTTTCTTTGCGGTTTTACGCGATTATCACTGTTAATTGCACTTTGCACTGGTAACCATCCGATATGAAAGATGTCCGTCCAAAACCAAACACCTGAAGCCCAATACCTATTCTGCGTCTTTTTGCGGCTAAAGAATCTCTTCCAGCAGGATTGCATCAATCGCCAGTACAATCTTATCCCCGTGCACTGGAGAACTACATGACATACGAACCCAAACCTATAGATACCAAAGATATTCAGCTCTCCGATGAGCTGCTCGCGCTTACCGAATACCTGGCAGAGAACGCCCACGAAGTGTGGGCAACGCAGCGCATCGCGCAGGGCTGGACCTACGGCCCGCAGCGTGACGACGCAGCAAAGCTGCATCCGGATCTACTGCCATACGCTGACCTGACCGATGAAGAAAAACAGTACGACCGCAGCACGGCGATGGAAACGCTCAAGCTGATCGTAAAGCTTGGGTACCGGATAGACAGGGAAGAAGGGAATAGGGGCTAGGGGCTAGGGGCTAGGGGTCAGGGACACTTACTATCGATCGCGGCGATCATTCATATCGGGCGCATCGGTCGTTATAGGTCGTATGCCCGTTTTGCTGTAACACTAAAATCACGTTTGCGACCAAATTGCATCCCTGGTAATTGTGTTGGGTTGCGGTTACGGTCGGCCATCAGGAGACTGTAATGACGGAAACCAAGAAGGTAGTAGTCTGCGGCGATCTTGTTTGGGACACGCATATAGCGCGTGTCTCCCTTGCAGGCCAGCGTCTCTACGATCCTCACCTTAACAGACAGTTAGCTACAACTTATGGCGGCGCTTGGTATTTAACACAGTTAATTGAACAGTTCACTTCAGTTACCGCTGAATGGGTCGGCAAATTTCCGCCGACAATCAGCCCCAACGATATTAAGTTTCCACACGTGGAAGTCTTTGGTCCGGCACTCCCACCTAGGCCCTCCCTCGAAGGCGGCTTGTACCCCTCCGGAACCTGCAACAGCTATTCGATCTGGGAATGGAAAGACGCGATCAAAAAAGGCGACAAAGGCATATGGCGGATCGCAGAGTTCCTCGGATGCCAGTCTGTGACATCGAGTGAAGGGTATCCGACTATCCAGAATTCTCACGAACCCCCGGCTCTTCTCGTTATTGAGGACCTTGGCCAGGGTTTTGCGATGGAAAAGGATTGGTGGCCAGACGTGCTGCACCACGCAGGTGAAACTGGTAATTCATTTGAAATTCTGGTAAAGGGCACGCCCAAGCCCAAATCACTGCTCTGGAAACACCTTCTCAAGCCAAAAATTGCACCCCGCGTTACGGTTGTTTGTTCTATAGTGGGACTTCGCGGAATTGGCGCAAATGTTTCTCGTGGAATGTCTTGGGACAGAACAGTTAACGACCTTTGGACCGAGTTTCTTGAGTCGGGCGTTTCGCAGGGCATTCTTGCGAAATGCAAGCGAGTTGTCATAACGATAGGCCATGAAGGCGTCGCGGTGTTTTCGAGGCTGCCAAGAAATGCAGATGAAAGAAGACAAGGACCGCTGCTAGGGTCGCTTCAACTTGAACGGGTGGTTTTCGATCGAAAACACCTCGAAGGTCAATGGTCGAAACTTCACGAAGGCACTACATTCGGTGTACGATCCGCGGTTACAGCAGCGATGGCGTCACACATGCTGATGTCTCCGCAGCCGTCCACGCATATTTCGGTAGTCCGGGGGCTCGAAGTTGCGCGTAAGATGCACGTTTATGGCGGTGGAAGCGACGAACTGGCGTTAAGCATTGGCACGCACGACCTCGAGTTCATTCAGGCGTTACATACCTTCGGCGAAAATAAATTCGCAGAACTCAAACTGCCCGAAGATTTTTTCTCAGCGTTTCCTCGTGGGCTTATCACGGACGAAGAAGTTGGAGCGCTGTCGCAGAAATCATCGTTGCTATTAACCGACAGGTATGGCAACGGTGGGCCATATCTGTTGCAAGTGGCAGCAGACATCGTTCGCGAGGGCAAGGATGCTGCGCTTCAGAGCGTTCCACACCTAGAACTTGGCGATTTCTTTACGGTTGATAAAGAAGAGATTGAGACGATCAACAGTGTGCGCGCGCTCATTGAAGAGTACAAGAACGGCAAGGAAAAGCGACCAATATCGATAGCGGTATTTGGAAATCCCGGGTCTGGAAAGAGTTTCGCAATTAAGCAGCTTGCAGCCGTGCTGTTTAAGGGCAACAAAGCTCCACTAGAATTCAACTTGTCGCAATTCCAGTCCGTTGAAGACCTGCACCAAGCGCTACACCAGGTGCGTGATAGGTCGATCCAGGGCGAGGTTCCGCTCGTCTTCTGGGATGAATTCGATACTAAATTCAACGACTCGCCATTGGGTTGGCTGAAAGAGTTTCTGGCGCCAATGCAGGACGCTAGCTTCGTTTCCAATGGTCATACGCACCCACTTGGAAGATGTGTGTTTGTGTTCGCTGGCGGAACGAGACAGAGGTTTAGCGAGTTTGACGAAACGAAACAAGCTCGAGCAGAAATGGATAGGAGACGAAAAGAAGCCAATCTTCCGAATGCGATTGTGGAAGAGGTTCTGTTTATAGCGGCCAAGGGACCAGATTTTGTAAGCAGGCTAAGGGGATATGTAAACATCAAGGGCCCGAACGCCTCTGGTCCCAATGACGCGCTCTGTGTTATTCGGCGAGCGTTGCAGATACGTTCGCAAATCGAGAGATACCATCCAAGTGCGGTCCACCCGACCACGAAGCGCATCAATATCGATAATTCAGTGCTAACTTCTCTGCTTACTGTAGACGAATTTGTGCATGGATCGCGGTCTATTGAGGCGATCATCAGCCTGAGTCATATCCGTGAGGACTCCCATTTTGGACCCTCAGAACTGCCCCCGTCGGAGGTGCTGGAACTGCATACTGGCAAAAAGTCACTGGTCTCAATTACAAGCTCGATCAAGTCAGCACATGATGCCGATGAGATTGAGGAACTCGCTGGCCTGATACATAAGGGATGGCGCGCTCAGAAGGAGGCAGACGGGTATAAATTCGGCGAGACCAGGAACGACATTCCGGATGCCGATGGAATTAAGTACCACCAAATGATCAAGCCGTATGAAGAACTCACGGACAGTCAAAGGGACGGGAACCGCGAACCGGCGCGTGTAGCGTTGCGGCGCCTACTTTGCGAAGGGCGTTCACTCACGTCGGATCCAACTCACCCGGACATACTGCGGGGTGCGGCATTGAATGAACTGCAGATTCGGCTGCAGAAAAGTGAACATGTCAGGTGGTTCCGTCAGAGGCTGACCGAGGGATATGGCTCGCACGTTAAAACGATCGACCTTTTGCGCCTTCACAGCGCAATGGAACCATGGGCAGATCTGGATGCGGACAACAAACGCCTCGATGCTGCAGTTATTGAAGCTCTATTCGAATACCTGACGGCTAACGACTACTATGTGGTTCAGCCAGTCGTTCAGAATACCGCTCTGGCGGGTAAGACTCGCAAAGAAGGTAAATGATCACGGTAGCGACTTACGGAAGCAGAACATGAGGGCTTGATGGCCGATAAGGTTAGAAACGGACGGGCCTATTCCGAGGTCAAGGACAACGCGAAGAAGGAGCATCCGTGTATTTTGCCGTATACCGATCTTCCGGAAATAGAAAAGGCGAAGGATAGAGGTTCGGTGCTCCGGTATCCGACGCATGTTCAAGCCGCAGGGTACGAGATTGAGTTTATTAAACCGTGATGTAAGACGCTACCGACGTGCCGGGTTGAACTGTATGGCCAGGTGAAAACTGTACGTCGCAGGCGCGGTTTGCTTGTTGACAAGGCCGCGAAGGCGCCTTCTCTGCTGTGCCCTTAAGCCGTTACTCGCCGTTTATCATTGGGGATTAAATGGGCAAACAAATTCTCGAGCCAGAGGTTCTAAACGTTAGCGTCGCCGTCAACGAACCGCCAAAGATGTACGCCTATCGAATATTCGTTAGCTATTCACATGACGATCATGCTCACGCAGCTAAGATCGTTGAGTATTTGCGGTCAATAGGAGCGCACGTGCTCTGGGATCCAGATATCTTGCCGGGCGTCGCATTCTCCGACGAGATAAAGGAGATGATCGCATTCTCGCACATTTTCATGCCTTTAATAACGGCGGCTTCAGCCATACGCCCGTGGGTCCATCAGGAAATTGGCTTCGCAGCAGCAGTTGGAGTGCCAGTGTTGCCTGTAGGCCTTGGAAAACTGCCTCAAGGAATGCATGAAAGGCTGCAGTGCCTGCAGTTATCGGAAGCATTAGACGATCTGCCGAAAAAATTGCCACGTGTAGTTATCGAACAATTGCTCACGCGCGGGACCGATTATGTCGGATATTTGCCGGTACAGACGGCCCCACTGCAGGAAGACCGAACCCTGTTAATCACGCATTACCTTCGCTCCGTAATTGGTTTTGGCCAGTTTGGCCGTGTGCGCCAGGCAGCCTCTTACGGTTCATTCAGCATACCAACCCAAGGTCCGAGTCACAGAATTTGGGAGGCTAGAGAATCTAAGCAATCAAGGTCGCAGTGGCTTCGTGCGAGATTCCGGACTGAACGGATCTTGATGGAACAGCACGCTCGGGCAGAAGGCTGCGATATCGTGATAAGCGCTAACCATGAGAATTTTCTGGCCACCGACCCGGTCGGCTCTGCTGCACGCGTCAGGGCAATTCTAGAATTCCTCATCGGGATGCCTGAAGACAAGTTAAGAGTGGTTCTCAAACCAGAGGAGCTAGAAGGCAACCTCATCATCATTGGAGACTGGTTCGTTGCCGAGTCGGTGTCGCCTTCGTTCGGCAGGGGCTACCGGCAGACAATTATTAACAGGCACGCACCGTCAGTGCTCGAAGCAGTTCAAGAGTTTGACCGGGAATTCGAGGATCTGATGGCAGCCGCAAAGGTGACCAACGATAACTGCCGCCAGGTGGCAATTGCGGGCCTAACCGAGCTCCTGAACCGCATAGTTCTACCAGAAGATCACGCCTGGTTGAAGAACCTCGAGCAACTATAGCACGTCCACACTAACTGCCAGGGCCGGCAACTTTGGCGGATCCAACAGTATCACCGGCTTGCTAGCGAAGGCACTTTGGTCCGTTGCTAAGAACACCTACCACCGATGAAGATATTTATCTCCGCTGTTAGTTCCGAGTTCAAGGCCTGCCGGAATGAGATCGCCAGCGATCTGCGCGCGGCTGGCGCAACCGTCCACGTCCAGGAAGACTTCGCCAACAAGCCCGGCACGCTTTTGCAACTGCTGGAGAACTACATCGCTGAATGCGATCGGGTGATCTTGCTCATTGGCAACGCATACGGCGCCGAACCTGTGTCAGCCGAAATCCCTCCAGGCGCACCACGCAGATCCTACACTCAATGGGAATATGTCCTCGCAGCAGGCGAGCGGCTCGACGGATCGCATGCTGCCTCGAAGGACCTTTATCTTTATTTTGCCTCGTCTAAATTCGATCCGGATACTCCCACCCAGCAGGATCAAGAATTCGCTAAGCTACAAATTGCACATCGAGACCACATCATCGCTTCGGGCCATGTCCGTTCTGAGTTCAGTTCGATCGACAACCTCGGCAGGCTCGTACTGCGCGATGGCTTCCAGCTCAAATCAGTATTATACAAACCCAACAACCTCCCCTATCCATCCCTCGGTTCGCTGTTCAAGGGCCGTGACGAGTTTCTCACAAAGATCCGCGAGACTCTTGGATCTACCGACCCATCCAGCGCCCACCGGGCTGCTGCAATAACAGCCTCGGCGAATATTGCTGCAGTTCATGGCTTGGGCGGAATTGGCAAAACGCGCGCGGCAGTCGAGTATGGCCACTCGAATGCCGAAGAGTTCACGGCCATGCTATACGTCCGTGCCGACTCGCCGGAGAACCTACAGGCAAATCTGGCCGGCCTCTGTGGTGCTGCCGTACTCGACCTGCCGGTGAGGCAGTCTCTGGCAGCAGATGCACAGGTTCAGGCTGTGATTCACTGGCTGGCAGGTAAGACGGGCTGGTTTCTGATCTTAGACAACGTCGATACCGAAGACGCAGCGAGAGCCGTAGAGGACCTGCTTGTCAGGCTCGGCAACCATGGTCAGATTCTGATTACGTCCCGAATTAGTCGATGGAAAGGCGCCATTCGCTCCCTTGCGCTCGATATCATAACCGTCGAAGCATCTGTCGATTACCTTCTCGCCGCTACGGCAGGCGAACGGCAAACGGCACAAAGCGATGTAGAAGATGCAATAGATATTTCGCTCGCACTCGGCCAGTTACCACTCGCGCTCACGCAAGCGGCCGCGTATATCTGCGAGCTTGGACTCACGTTTCGCAGTTACCTGCGCAGGTGGAATGAGGCACATGACAAGATAATGGGTTGGTTTGACGAACGTCAGATGCAATACCCGAAGAGCGTAGCCGTTACGTGGGAAACTAGCTTTGCCCAGCTCAGCGAAGACGCGCGAAAACTGCTCCGCATCCTGTCCTTTTTCGCACCAGATCCGATTCCGACCTCAATACTTCAACTCCCTATCCCCGAGGTAGACGGACTGCCAGAAATTCCCGCAGAAACTCTCGAAGGGACCGAGGCTCAACTTAAACGCTACTCGCTTGTAATGCGAGATGTTGACGCCGCGACCTTCAGTGTTCACCTCCTCGTACAGGACGTAACGCGTTCCGGTATGCCGCCAGACAAAATACCCGAGGCGCTCGGACGTGCACTCAACTGGCTAAATGCGGCGTTTACTGGTAATCCGCAAGATGTTCGAACATGGCCAACCCTGGTGCCCTTGCTTCCACATGCGGAATTTGCAGCGCTAACCTATACGGCTCAATCCCAGTCTGCAGCAGCCGCTGCTCGCCTCCTGAATTGTTGCGCGTTGCTGCATACGGATCGTGCACTGTACGCTGTTGCAGAGCCTCTTTACCGCCGAGCCCTCGCGATCCGAGAGGCCACATTGGGGCCGGATCACCCTGACGTCGCTGTGAGCCTGAACGATCTCGCCGGACAGCTGGAGGCGACGAATCGGCTACACGAGGCCGAGGAGAAGTATAGACGCGCACTGGCGATACGCATTGCGGCACACGGCCCGGATAGCACGGAGGTGGCGCAAAGTCTGAATGACCTAGCCGGGCTGCTGAAGGCGACAAACCGTCTTGTCGAAGCCGAGACAATGTGCCGTCGAGCTCTGAAGATCCGAGAAGAGCGGTGTGGACCCGATGACCCATCCGTTGCGCAGAGCATGAACGACCTCGCTGAACTGCTCCGGGAGACAAACCGGCGGGCGGAGGCCGAGCCGTTGTACCGGCGTGCAGTCGCGATCTACGAAGCAAGTTATGGCCGCGACCATCCGACAGTGGCGCTGGCCATTAATAATCTCGCTGAACTGCTGCATGCGATAAATCGTCTTGCTGAGGCGGAGTCAATGTATCGGCGCGCACTCAGCATTTACGAAGCGAGCTATGGCCCAGACCACCCAGCGGTCGCGTCAGCACTCAACACACTAGCCCTCCTATTACAGGATACGAATCGCCTGTTCGAAGCGGAGTCGATGTATACCCGCGCACTTGCGATTGATGAAGCCAGCTATGGGCCAGATCACCCAAACGTCGCTACAAGCTTGAACAACCTCGGTCTGCTTCTCCAGTCCACGAATCGTCTTGCCGAAGCGGAGCCGATTTATCGTCGATCATTAGCCATTAGAGAGCGCAGCTTTGGCCGAGATCACCCGGAAGTTGCAGCCAGCCTTAACAACCTCGCCAATCTGCTCTATACATCTAGCCACTTCGGCGAGGCGGGACAACTCTATCGTCGCGCTCTATCCATCAGCGAAGCCAGTTACGGTCCAGATCATCCGGAAGTTGCAACTCGCCTGAACAATCTGGCTTTACTGCTCCAGGCGACGAATCGGCTCGAAGAGGCAGAGCCGCTCATGAGAAGGTCGCTGGAAATACGTCGGCAGAGTTACGGCGAATCACACCCGATGGTTGCAAATGGCCTGGGCAATCTTGCCGTACTTATGTATCAGCTTAACAAGCAAGAGGAATCGGAAGCAACAGGACTACAAGCGCTGTCTACCTGGAATGCCTGCGAATCTCACGAAGATCCCAGGCGCGGAAAAGCACATCTCGTTCTGGGGTTGATCGAATCGCAACGAGGCAACGGTACTGCGGCGGCAGCACAACTTAATGACGCGATACGCTTCCTTAGCCAGAAAAGCGGAATGTACACGGCTGAAATTGTACAGGCTCGTTCAGAGCTCGAAAAGCTGAAGCAATAGCACACCTCCCGAACTTCTGCGATGACGTTCATCAACAAGCCCAATTACTCAAGAGCCGAATTACCCACTTACCGTCTTTCCGTCCGGCAGGTAATGCCCGCTTTCCCGCCGTATTAACATGTTAAATGTCGCGAAGGCAACCATTCACCATTGAAAATATTTATCTCTGCAGTATCGAGTGAGTTCCGCCAACTGCGCGCAGATGTGGCTCGGAGCCTGCGTAAGATCGGTTATGAGGTCCGCGACCAGGACTATTTCCGCAACATGCCCGGCACGCTGCTCGAGTTAATTGCGGATTACATCGCGGAATGCGATGAGGTAATTGTTATCGCCGGGTGGAGATCTGGCTTTATGGCAGAAGGCCCCGGCGTTCCGCCATCAGCACCGCCCCGATCCTACACGCAATGGGAGTATTTTCTGGCAGAAGGCGAGCGGCTCGATGGCTCGAAAGCAAAACCCAAACGGATCCGGTGCTATCTCGCTGAACGGGACTATGCGGCTGAAGAGCCAGACGGCGACGCGTCGGATGGTGCGGCGTTGCAGCAGGCACACCGACAGACGCTGCTGGCCAGTAATCGCCTGTGTAACGAATACAAAACCTCGCACGATGTTCAGGTCGCCATCCTTGAGGACTTTCACGTTGCAGGTGACGGTCACGTTACCAAACCCAACAACCTACCCTACGACTCCATCGGCTCACTCTTCAAAGGCCGCGAGGAGCTGCTGGCATTACTCCTGGAGAAGATCGAGGGAAATAGACAACCAGGCCTAACGCGCATTCCGCCCATCGCGCTGCACGGACTTGGCGGCGTCGGAAAGACCAGGGTCGCGGTCGAATTCGCAAGCGCTCATCGGGACGCATTTACAGCCCTCATCTTCATCGGAGCCGATTCGCCGACCATGCTCGACCAGAACCTTGCCAAACTCTGCGGTGCCGCTGTACTTGACCTACCAGAAAAAGAGGCCACAGAGTCGGAGGTTCAGGTTCAGGCAGCGCTTCGCTGGCTCGAAACGAACCCCGGATGGTTCCTTATCTTCGATAACGTGGATACCGAAGATGCCGCAGACGCGGTAGAAGCATTGCTCGCACGACTGGCTCCGCATGGGCAGGTATTGATTACATCGCGGCTTAGCAACTGGGCAGAAAACATTGAAGACCTGAATCTCGATGTTCTTCGAACTGAAGATGCGGTTGACTATCTCGTGGTATCGACCGCCAATAAGCGGCGACCATTGGAAACAGATCCAACCGACGCCGCAGAGCTTGCAACTGTCCTGGGCCAACTACCACTTGCCTTAACGCAGGCATCCGCCTACATCCGCGAACTTGGCCTCAGCTTCCGGGGATACCTGCAGAAGTGGAATGAGGCGCACGACAAGGTCATCCGCTGGTTCGATGAGCGCCAGATGAAATACCCGAAGAGTGTGGCCGTTACCTGGGAGACAAGCTTCGAGCAGCTCAACGACGATACCCGCGAATTGCTACGGATCCTGGCCTGGTTCGCGCCGGATCCTATTCCAACCTCGATACTAAAAGTGCCCGTGCCTCAGGTCGATAGTCGAATTGAAATCTCTGCCGATACACTCGAAGAGGCGGAGGCTCAGCTCAAACGGTACTCGCTGGTTTCGCGTGATGTCGGTTCATCAACTTTCAGCGTGCATCGGCTGGTGCAGGACGTTACGCGCGCAGCAATGTCGGACGCTAACCGTGGGAACTCGCTCAACCAGGCGGTTTCTTGGCTCGACAGTGCCTTTGTTGGGGACCCTCAGGATGTTAGAAGTTGGCCAATTATAGCGCCACTGTTTACCCACTCAGTGGGCGTCGTCGAGATGACAGATGAGGGTGATTGCTCATACAGCGTAGCACACCTGATGGATCGATGCGGCCAATTGTGCTTATTCAGGGCTCAATATTCGATGGCGGAATCTCTTATAGCGCGTGCGCTGCATACCGCGGAAGTATGCACTGATTCTGAGTATCCCCGGCTGGCAGAACATTTCAATAACCTAGGTTTTGTATACCACTACACCAACCAGCCTGCTCAGGCGGAGCCGCTATACAGGCGCGCAATTGCGATAAGCGAGGCGAGCCTTGGCCCGGACCATCCGACAGTAGCCATTCGCCTCAACAACGTTGCCGCGCTGCTGCAAGCAACAAACCGCCTCGCAGAGGCCGAGCCGCTCTACAGGCGCGCACTGGCGATTCGTGAATCTAGCTTCGGGCCTGACCATCCTGACGTTGCGCAGTCCCTCAACAACCTTGCCGGGCTGCTGAAAGCAACAAACCGCCTCGCAGAGGCGGAGACGTTATACAAGCGTGTCGTTGATATCTTTGAGACTAGTCTCGGGCGAGAACACCCGAATGTTGCGACAGCGCTCAACAACCTTGCCTTGCTGCTCAAGGCAACCAACCGCCTCGCAGAGGCGGAGCCGCTATACAGGCGCGCAATTGCGATTGACGAGGCGAGTTATGGGCCGGAACATCCTGAAGTTGCCACAGCCCTCAACAACCTTGCCGGGCTGCTGAAGGCAACAAACCGCCTCGCAGAGGCGGAGCCGCTTTACAGGCGCGCGCTGGCGATCTGGCAGTCGAGCCTGGGAGAGGACCACCCAAACGTAGCTAGCGCGCTCAACAACCTTGCCGGGCTGCTGCAAGCAACAAACCGCCTCGCAGAGGCCGAGCCGCTATTCAGGCGCGCACTGGCGATCCATGAAACTAGCTACGGAACAGAGCATCCAAATGTTGCGACAGCGCTCATCAACCTTGCCGGGCTGCTTGAGTCCACCAAACGCCTCGCAGAGGCGGAGCCGCTATACAGGCGCGCAATTGCGATTGATGAAGCGAGTTATGGGCCGGACCATCCTGAAGTTGCGACGGACATCAACAACCTTGCCGAGCTGCTGCGCGCAACCAACCGCCTCGCAGAGGCGGAGCCGCTATACAGGCGCGCAATTGCGATTGATGAGGCGAGTTACGGGCCGGACCATCCTGATGTTGCCAGGGACCTCAACAACCTTGCCCTGCTACTGAAAGCAACAAACCGCCTCGCGGAGGCGGAGCCGATGTACAGGCGCGCGCTGGCGATAGACGAGGCGAGTTATGGGCCAGACCATCCAACGGTAGCCAGGGACCTAAACAACCTCGCGCTACTACTCGAAGCAACCAACCGCCTCGAAGAGGCGGAGCCGATGTACAGGCGAGCGCTTACAATCTTTGGTGCATCTTATGGACCAGATCACCCCTCCACCGTCACAGTTCGAGAGAATCTTGAGAGCCTGGGCACAAATTAAGGTTAGCTAGAATGCGCATCGCTACCGATCGCGGTAATGCTATTGCGGCCCACCACCATAGAGCCGGGCTTGTTTGTTTGCAGGTTGCCGAGTTGATTATAGGTAGAGTTACGTCGCTAAGGAAAGCAAACGAAAAGCCCAGTTGTAGTGTGTCTGTTTTTGGAGGTAATCCTCGTCTCCTCGCCGTATTAAAAGGCTAAATGTCGCGAAGGCAACCAGCCGCCAATGAAGATCTGTATCTCAACAGTTACCTCTGAACTCCAGTCCTACAGGCTTCGCCTCGCCAATTCGTTGGGCGGAATCAGGACTCCGGATTTTGAGGTGCTGGTTCAGGAAGATTTCCGGATGGGCGATCCGACACTCATGTCGCATATCGCCGATCTCATTGGCGAGGCGGATATCGTTATCCAGCTCGTTGGCAATCGCTGTGGTTATTGCCCGTCGGATGATCATATCCGTACCATGTACGCCCACATCGGTCAACCCGCGCCGGCAGAGGTACCACGCCGCTCCGCTACTCAGTGGGAATATCACCTGGCCAAATTGCTTGGCAAACGTACAATGGTGTATATCGCTGGTGATGAAGTAGAGCCGGACGATACTACGCGTGTAGAGACGGAAGCTGATACGGCGCTGCAGGTTGCATACAAAGCCTTTCTGCATCACAGCGGGGAGTTTACGAAACCATTCGCCAACCACAACGCACTTGTTCGTGAGGTGTTCTTCGACCTTGGCTTGAATCTGGAGACCGCCAAGCCCAACAACCTGCCGTACAAATCTATTGGTGCGCTGTTCAAAGGCCGAAAGGACTTCCTGGCTCAGATCAAAAGCACCCTCGGCACGATAGGCCACACCGGCCATCGTCGCGCTGCTGCCATAACGGGAGCACCGTCAACGGCTATCCATGGTCTTGGCGGCATCGGCAAAACGCGGGCAGCTGTCGAATTCGCTCACGCAAATGCTAACGAATATACCGCTCTGCTCTTTGTCCGCGCAGATTCTCCGGATAATCTCCAGACCAACCTCGCCAATCTGTGCGGAGCTGCAGTGCTTAACCTCCCTGAGAAAGACGCCAGGGAGACCGAAGAGCAGGTAGCCGCTGTTCTTCACTGGCTCTCGTCCCATCCGGGCTGGTTCCTTATCTTTGATAACGTAGATACCGAAGAGGCAGCGAGTGCGGTAGAAGCCCTGCTCGGTCGACTCTCTTCGCATGGCCAGGTGTTGATTACTTCACGCCTTGGTAGCTGGTCCGACGATGTTGAGGATCTGCACCTCGATGTGCTGTCCATCAAAGATGCTGTCGATTATCTGCTCGAATCCACGGCATCGAAACGTAGCTCATCGGATACAGATTCATCCGACGCCGCCGAGCTTGCAACTGTCCTGGGCCAACTACCACTTGCCTTAACGCAGGCATCCGCCTACATCCGCGAACTTGGCCTCAGCTTCCGGGGATACCTGCAGAAATGGAATGAGGCACACGACAAGGTGATCCGCTGGTTCGATGAACGGCAGATGAAGTACCCGAAGAGTGTGGCCGTTACCTGGGAGACAAGTTTTGAGCAACTAACCGACAATACCCGCGAGCTTATGCGCATCCTGGCCTGGTTCGCGCCGGATCCTATTCCAACCTCGATACTGAAAGTGCCCGTGCCTCAGGTCAATAACCAGATCGAGATTTCGGCTGATACGCTCGAAGAGGCGGAGGCTCAGCTCAAACGGTACTCGCTGGTTTCGCGTGATGTAGATTCATCAACTTTCAGCGTTCACCGTCTCGTGCAGGACGTTACCCGCGCCGGCATGCCGGAGGCAAGAAAGGCCACATCATTCGGACAAGCGCTGAACTGGCTAAATTGTGCTTTTGTAGGCAATCCACAGGACGTGCGATCGTGGTCGACACTGGAACCGCTATTGCCGCACGCGACGCATGCTGCAGAACAGGATGGAGCGTCCCTATTTCCAGTGCCAACCTCACGCCTGCTCGACCGCTGCGCAACTTTGTATCAATACCGGGGCAACTTGCCACCTGCGGAACCTCTTTTTCGTCGTGCGCTGGCGATAAGTGAGGCGAGCCTTGGCCCGGACGATCCGACGGTAGCCACTCGTCTCAACAACCTTGCCTTGCTGCTGCAAGCAACCAACCGCCTCGCAGAGGCCGAGCCGCTCTATCGGCGAGCAATTGCGATAGGTGAGGCGAGCCTTGGTACCCAACACCCGGACGTGGCCATTCGCCTCAACAACCTTGCCGAGCTGCTGCGCGCAACAAACCGCCTAGCGGAGGCGGAGCCGCTCTATCGGCGCGCACTGACGATCTGGCAGTCGAGCCTGGGAGAGGACCACCCAAACGTAGCTAGCGCGCTCAATAACCTTGCCGGGCTGCTCTACGCTACAATCCGCCTCGCAGAGGCCGAGCCGCTATACAGGCGCGCGCTGGCGATAGACGAGGCGAGTTATGGGCCGGACCATCCTGAAGTTGCCACGGACCTCAACAACCTTGCCGGGTTGCTGCAAGCAACAAACCGCCTCGCAGAGGCCGAGCCGCTCTACAGGCGCGCGCTGGCGATCTATGAAACTAGCTATGGAACAGATCACCCGAATGTTGCGACAGCCCTCAACAACCTTGCCGAGCTGTTGCGCGCAACAAAAATCAACCCGATCGATGGCGCGGAGATGATCTGGGTACCGCCGGGTCCATTTCTAATGGGCGATGATGATCAAGATGATAATCCGAGGCGCGAAGTGATATTGTCCGGGTACTGGATGTACAAGAATGTAGTAACCGTTGAACAGTACAAGACGTTTTGCACGGCTACCAAGATTGCAATGCCGCCACCACCAAAATTCAACAAGGACTGGGCGAACGGAGACCACCCCATCGTCAACGTGAACTGGAACGATGCAAATGCCTATTGCAAATGGGCCGGCGTCAGTCTTCCTACGGAGGCACAGTGGGAAAAGGCAACACGTGGAACCGATGGACGCAAATATCCATGGGGTGACGACTGGGATGCCACCAAACTATGGTGCTCAAAGGGTAAAAAACGGACCGGCACCACCTCAGTTGGTGCGTTTGGAATCAGCCCGTACGGATGTACGGATATGGCCGGCAATGTATGGCAGTGGTGTTCGGATCGGTACGATAAGGATTACATGAAGTCGGCGCCGGGCAATGATCCCGTTGGCCCGAATAGCGGCACCAGTCGCGTCATGCGGGGCGGCTCCTGGTACGACAACGATACGGATTTCTTCCGCGCCTCGGACCGCCGCAACGGCATCGCCGGGCGCAGGCGCTACCTCATCGGGTTCCGTTGCGCTGCAGGACCATAGATTTCCTTTTCTCTTTGCTCTTTTTCCCTGTTGTTTTTTCGTCCGGCGCGAAGCGCCCGAAAATTTTGCATATTCTGGTGAAAGTGTTCAGTGATTCCGAAGGAAAGTGTTCACCTGTTCTGTTTTTATGTGCGCAGTGATTCTGTTTGAAAGTGCGCAGTGATTC
>CAIXIX010000243.1 GCA_903919615.1 uncultured Chthonomonas sp. | reverse complement strand
TCTCGTGGGCTGGGAGGCATGAGAAATGCCTGGTCGGGAGCATATTCGCGAAATTCGTGTGCCATAAGAGTAAGTTCACCATCTGCTAACGAAATGACTCTCTGGCGATAAAAGATTTATTCCGGGACAGGCTCCTAGCCCTTGATTGTCCCCACGTGCCTAATGTCTAGTAACGCTAATAGCCTTCGGCAAGGCACTTTGGAGCCAGGCGTCTACCATGAACTCTCAGCAAACAACCTCACAAAACCTAACAGTTGCAGACGCGTCAAATCTCCGAATCCTTGGTAGTGCCGGCGCACGTACACGCGGCCGCTTCGAGGAGTTCTTTCGTAGCCCGGGTACCCGCCGAGCATACGCCGCACCTGTGTTTGACTTCCTGACTTGGTGTGAGAACAGCGGTATCACCGCACTCCACCAAATCCGCCAGTCAACAGTGAACGCCTTCATAAAGCAGATGGAAGCTCCGCCGCACGAATCAAAGCACGCGCTTATTGGAATCCAGAAGATGATTACTTATTCGCTTAAAGGTAATCTTCACGCGGTTGTCATTCACGAGGCTGGCCACCAGGCCGCACTATGGGTGTTACGACGAACCCTGTGCGATATCAACGTGCAACAAGACAGGCGTCCTGGCCTATACAGCGCGGGAAGCATTCCGCGCCCAACCGCTGAAGAGAACATTAGATGCCAAGAGTTCTGGGGACTCAAGGCACCATACGATATGCCAAATGCTGCCAACCTGGATAATATCCGAGCCGACAGCGCGTTGGCGGGGAGTTGGCTACGCGAGCAGGTAATAATACTTTCGGCCGGGGGGGCCGCGGAGCGCCTGTTCGGGTACGAAGCGAGGAGTGCTGGCCAGGTCGGTGACAGAAAGGACATCAGCTCACTGCTCAGGATCGCAAAACGGACGAACTTAACCTCGTCCATGAAATCGCTTCATGCTGAGTTGACTCAGCGTTCCGAGCATCTCGTCAAGATGAACGGGAACATGATAGCTGCCTTGGCCGACTCATTACTAAATGGCAAACAGTCTTTGGGACCTGAGTTCTATTCCATCAATAGCGACTCTGTAAGAACGATACTGGAGCAGCACGAACAGGCTGAGGAACACGTACCCATCGCAAAAGTTCAGTGACGTTGAGGATAAGTTCAACAGCTTGTTCAATCTATATCGATATCAACGAAATGACGTCGGTCACCCGAGAAATACGGTATACAAACCACACATTGAGCAGGCGAAAGCTATGCTTATGAGCTTCGCCGCATATGTTGCTGCCGTCAACGCTATCCCTCGGTACCGTAAATCTGACAGATCAATAAATAGCCAAGTACCCCGTTCCCAGGCGTGGGCCGGAAGCGGGTGAGGGTGAAAAGAATCGGTGTGAAGTAGTTGTCCTGCGGATGCGACGCTTTCAATCCCTGTGATTGAGCCCCTAACGCAAGAAAATCCTGATAGTATCCTCGATAATCTAGTCGTCATGGGTTCTTAAATAAACCAAAAAACCTGACATAGAACTATTGATTTCGTCGATTGCCGCGTTTGCAGCAGCAGACTGTTCATCGATATCAAATGGACTTATATCGCCCTCCATGACTGCATTTATGCGATAACCAAAGCCAGTCAGTGCCTCCAGCTTGTTTGTCGGACATGTTCCAAAAGTATGTATTTTGTCAAGCACCTTTAATGCCTCAACAAACTCAGACTGACCGTCCGCTATCATCACCCAGGCAAAGCCGAAGCTAGAAGGATTTGGATGTAACGCGTGGTATGCTAAGGCAGCCTGTTCCGCAGCGCGCCTGGCGCGAAATATTGTGTCCTTGACGTGTTCGATGTACTCGGTTGTTGGTATTGGAATTTTAACGGGCAACACAGTTTGTTGTGGAACGTCCTCAAGCCTCATTGTTCTCAATTCAGCGTAATTTGACCGGCTTCGGACACTTTCAAGTGATATGACAGCAGTATTGATTAACGCTGCCTTATCATAGGGTCCAAAAGACTCGAAATAACCATCGTCTATCTGCAGCTTGAGTTGAGCGAGCAGTTTTGTTGCCTCGACATCACTCTGCACTACAACCAAAATCCGGCTGTATGTCTTATTAGTCTCCAACCAGATCGGCAGACCTGGAATACCAAACTTGTCGTTTGCAATACTCCAACGCCATTCGCGCTCGTGCATCCAGTTAATATCGGGGCGATCAGTTCCAAGCCGAGTCGCAATATACCGGTACTGTTCTTTCTCACCTATACCGCAACTGTCAGCAAGTAGCCGCGCAGCAGCTAATCCACCACCCTGTTCAGTGTGCCTTGCTGTGGTGCCATAAATGGCTGGCCAGCCACCATGAGCGTAGAACTCTCGCTTTGGCAATGCGATGGCATAGGCGCCGACGCTCTTCTTACTACCCCGATGTTTGGCGTATGACAATAACGCGTATAATGGCATCTCGGAAAAACACGCTGCTGCATACGAGCCGTAAACTGTTGGTCGTCGTTTTCGAAACGACCAACCTGCCCGAATATAACCATCATTAATGATCTTGGAGAGCACTTCAAATCCAGTAGCGCATTCGTCGAAATCACACGCCTCATCACTGTAGAACCAGCTTAGGTACTTACTGTTCTCCACGTCATCCCAACGGAACGGGAACCCACCAGTGTGCTCTGCAAGAATCGGCGGCTCATTACTAACGTCTCTATCATGAACAAAATGGATAACCCAGCTAGACAGGTCTAGCCGCTGATTTTGCTCGCTGCTAATACGGTAACTTCTAGTGTTGGACATGCAATTGCTCCCGAGTGTTGACAGTACTGACTCAGCAGTACGGCACTATTCTTGTGAAAAACGCTGGGATCCCGAACCCATTACCAGACTGTTGGATATTTCGTGTAGCTGATGATATGGAAACAAATGATTGCTGATGGCTCTGGGTTCCGCTTATTCAGGTTCTTTTCCTCCGCTCCTCCTCCCCATGATGGTATAGGAGAACACAGTCACTCAATGTCTGGTGTTCCCGCTCATTACACTCTGGCGGCGGCAGCGTCTATCCTCCCCAACCTCCAAAACATCGGTTTGACAGAGGACATGTAAACTTCACAATTAAATGGGTTCTGGCACACTTTTGATGACGGGCAAAAGCCCACTTGAAGGGACTGCAGCCGAATGACACGCACGCTATAATGTCGACTTCGCTGGAAGGCTTAGCAGATCGAGCCGGCCTCCTGCAACGATAATAATGGTGATATGTTGAGCACGGTCCGAGCTAAGATTGCATCATCAAAAGTGTGCCAGAACCCAAATAGCCGTGAAGGTCTACGCCATATAATTGTGAAGATTACACCATGATCAAACGGCGCGATAGTGATATTGCTGATAGTTTTCGGAAGTCTGTTCAAAGAAGCAACATGAACTAGCTGACCGTTGAACCAGACAATCCCGACACGGGACTTGTTTGCATATCTAAGGATAGTAGCTGCTAGTCTTCCTATTCGTGTAACGACCTGTTACCAAGCTCGCCGGAATCTACGGCAGCAGCGCCGTTATCGATCAGCATTTGCCTCATTTTGGGATGGCCGAAATAGGTCGCAAAGTACAATAGTGTCTTTCCGTCGGAGTATACGTGCCCTCTAGAAGGCGTGTTGACATCCCCTCCCATGGTCAGCCATTTCAAAACTATTTCTGTATTAAGCCGGTCCCAGTCATCGTCCCAAACTAGCTGCTGCTCAAGACTTTTTCGTTCAACAATTTTTGGATGGGCGATTGCCATAAACACCTGAATAAAATCACTTCGTCTTTCAGGAGAGAACTGACGCTCCCGCACGTGTTCGAGCATCTCTTTTTCATTGTGTTGCGTCTTGAATGCGCCTATTACATCTTCAGCGTGGATGTCTGGATAAGCAAAGAATCCCCATCTCATCGGATAGCTGTCGTAACCTAGAACCGGTCTGCTCTTTACGGACAGCAGCTGGAACCGAACATACCATCCATCGTTAGTACTCTTAAGTTCGACCGGCAATTCATCGGGATGGCGACGTCGCCAAACCGCGCCATACCCGGCAGCGATCGTTGCCACGACGAAAGCAAATGTGTAGACGAATGGCCTTCCTGCTATGTATAGGATGGCCTTGGCAACGCGCACCAAAGTCGCTCCTGAATGCGACATATACTGTGTTCCTTCTTTCTGAATGTGCATTGACCAGGGTTCACGATTGTGATATTCTGGCACAGTGAAGAACGTTTTCAACTTGCCAACGATGTTTATCACGCTAATGCTAACGCCGCTGTTGACACCTGACGCATTAGCGCAACTGCCTGACGCTGCGACGGAGCAAATGGCTGACACACTCGATGATGCAGTGTTACATTTGGAATCAGAGGAACAGCCGTTTGCCTCTACGCACCAAGCCCACTTGTTGGTCAGCCGCATCGCATAAATATGGTCGCTCGACGCGTTACAAGGTCGCCCATCCCTCACTAAAAAGCGCATCGCTATTCGGGTTGCGAAATCGATCATAAGTTTACTGGCTAAAGTCGGTAACACGGAGGCAAAGCAACTTTTGGAGCACCTTGTCAATGAGACTCCGCAAACCGATGGTCAGAAATGTATTCGTCAAACGATTATAGGCTCGTTGCCTGTCTGGAATTCAAGACTGAATCAGCTCGCCATACAAAAGTCACTCCTACGTGGATCATCATTAATTGACCACGCCGACAAGCTCGTTCGCCCTGCGTCAAGCAATTCGATAACTGTCAACACAATGCTCATTCGACCGGTCGAAAGCAAAGCCGACAACGTTCATGAACCAAGTGTCAACGATCTCACCTAATTCGATTGGGTGTCCCCTCTCCCAATCTCCATAACGCCGGTTTGACAACTAACAAATTGTGATTTAGCAAGCCAGATGATTACTACCCATAAAGGACGTTATGGGTCATAAAAGCAGTCAGGCGGACGGACGATTTTGCAGGATTTAGAACTCTGGTTTAAAAGGCGAGTGGATATGGAGCTGCTGGGCTCTGACCTAGCCCGACGACGTGAGGATGCCCAGGATGATCGCAGATGCCGGCAAGACTGCAACAATGGGTTTCGGTACCTGCTACATCTCCGAGATCGAAAACGACAATACACGGTTGGCGTATCGGCGAGCTTTCCGCCAGTTCGACGCCTGGTGTTTGGCCAAAGGCATCGGACTGTATCAGCTGCAGCCGTTTGATGTCGCCGCCTGCACCAAAGAACTCAAAGAGACCCGTCACCCGCAGACCGTTAAGCAGCATCTCGCTGCGCTCCGGATGCTCTTCGATAACCTGGTGATTGGCCAGGTGCTTCAGAACAATCCGGCAACCAGTGTACGCGGGCCGAAGTACACAACAATAAGGGTAAAACGCCGGTCCTGATCGAGACGCGGCAGCTTTTCGATGCAATGGATACCAGTCATCTTATTGGCTTCAGGGATAGAGCGCGTAATCAAGCTTGCTAGTAATGAGCAGCCTTTTGATCACTCGCAAACGCTTGTCGTCGCGGGCAACTAAATGCGGGATTAGTATCTCCTCAATAACTTGGGGTAGGTTTCTGTTTTGTGCAACCCATCACCGTTTCATCGCATTCTCTCGTTGCCTTTGTTTTGCTCACGGGAATCTTTGATTCCGCGCCTCCGTAACAGTAGGTATATGGTCGGCCGGCCATTGACTAAATCCACAAC
>CAIXIX010000242.1 GCA_903919615.1 uncultured Chthonomonas sp. | reverse complement strand
CTCCATCAAAGTGGGCCAAACCGGGTTGTCAAAATCAACGCAGCCTCTGCCACAATTTTGGTGTTTGCAGGTGACGTTTATTAATAGCCACGCTTCTGGGTATTGGCATGGGTACACTTCTTTCCGGGGTAAACTTTCTTGCAGAGGCAGACGGTCATAGCTCTGACGAGATCTACTATTGTTGGATCGGGGCCATGGCCCGGACCGCCTGTGTGGATAATCTCATGAAAAAGCACCGAACACTGGTCTTCGGTCGGCCATGGTGCTGTCCCTCCAGCCAATATACTCTTGCAGATCCCCACAACTGCACAGTGCGGGTCTCCACTCAGGGACCCCCCAAGCTTCTGGCCTGGATCGTCGTAGTTTGGCATAAATGACGTACAGTTAACGAGGTTGTAGTCGCCAGTAATCGGTGGGCTGGGGTGCCGACCCCTCCAAGCTGCCGGTGCCAATGCCTGTCCAACGATCGACGGACACGTACCCTGCAAACCAGGGACTATGAGTGCATCAGGGATGCACCAAATACAAACCTCGCTCGACTTATTCCTCGGACCGCAAACATTCGCCAGCCATTCTAGCGCCGACATGGCGACTGCGTCTCCGCTGCGAACGCCACCCTGCATTTTGCCGTCCCCATTTAAGCAATTCAAAAAATCCTCTCTTAAAGCATTGTCATTCTTCAACTTCTTGTAATAATCCATATAATTCTTACAGCAGCCCGAAAACGCCGCTCCTTGCTGTTCTGAGTAGCTCGTCGTTGGTTTAAGGTTGCCAGTTGGACCTGTGGAGCTCGCTGGTGGTTTGAGCCCACTCGGATCGAAACTGACGATCGGACTATTCAGAACATACAAATAGTCCAGTACGCTATTGGCGTTTGGAATTCTGTCTTTGCATTTCCAATTCGCAATTGTTGCATCCAGCCACCTCTCTCGAACATAGTACATGTTGACAAATTCGAGGTAATACCCATACAACCCCACATACCTGAATGGATTTATGGTTGAACCAGAGGTGAGCAGTTCCACTCCGAACGCCGTATACACATAGCTGTCGGTAATTGCACCGGCAGTACTTACGAGGTTCCGCACCGATCCCTGGCTATCGTACAGATAGAAGGAGCTTGTGCCGCTGCGGTTCTGGCTGGCGAGTCCGCCCCAGTATCCTGGGAAGTCGGTGTTCCTGGCCTTGATAACGTTGCTAGTGTTGGTTTCAAGAAGCAGGTTCTGGTCATCCCAGGTAAAGTTGGTCGTGGTACCCGCAGAGGTTTTGGATTTCCTGAGCCCATCTGCAGAGTAGGTATTCTGTTCGCCTGTACCGTCAGGATTGGCGATGGAGAGCATTCGGTTCTCCGGGCTCCAGGTCTGCGTGGTGAGCGCGCCGCCGGTGTTCTGCAGGGTCAAGTTGCCAGCAGGATCGAACGTCTGAGTTGTAGGCGCACCCGTCGGCGGAGCAATCAGGATCTGTTCGTTGGCGGCGTTGTACTGGTAAGCAGTCACCGCGCCGGAGTTCGACTGCGTTTGCCTATTCCCATTCGGGTCATAGGTGTACGAGATATTGCACGGGGTAGATCCGCTGCGCTGCTCCAGAACAAGCAGGCTGGCAAGCTTGATGAAGTTTTGGTACATACCGTAGTATCGGACCGCTTACTACCATGTTTGCGGCATAGGTATGTGTATACCAACTGGCCGTTCGATCTTTGATATCACTTCAGCCTTATACCTTCCATTCGGATAAACGAGTTCCTTTACTCGCATGATCACTTGGCTGTCTGGAGATATCAAGGTCCTGACGATGGTCCAACAATTGGCGCGGCAGCTTACTTCCGCTTCTTTCCAGTTGATGGGTTTTATGTCCTCGGGCGAAATGACACCAAACTTGCGGGTTGGTCTTTCAGCCTTCGTAAAAACCTCAATCGCACGGATTCCACCGGCCGTCCTCCCGACCGAATATGTGTCGTCGGCTGTAAACAACCTAACAAAGCAGAGTGCCTGGTTCCTATCGCATATTCGAACGCGGTTCGCTAATTCCTTTAGAGTCCTAATTCTGAAAGAAGCGTGCCGATTGTCACCACCCGTTATTAGGTAACACGCGCCATGACCCGGTTTATTTCCATATGGAAGGATGAATAACTTCCTGGCCCGTAACAACTCGAAACTCACATTGAGTTGCACACGTGGGCTCGCTTCGAATTCACCCATAGGAATCGGCTCATCAAACGCACGCTGAGCACCAATATGTGATACCGATTGGGCGTTCGTTTGTGTTTGTGGCGCGAAGATCCCCCAACACAACCACATTAGGAACAATGCAGTGCTGCCTAACATATTAACGCTTCCTTCGCGATTACATGTCCCTGTGCGGGAGCCTATGCTTACTTTGAGCGTTGCACCAGAATATTGGATCGTTCCCGATGGGTCAATCATCGTGAGGGGATTATTCAAAACATACAGTGTGAAATTTACGTCCCCACCATCCCACCCAATCGGATCCCTGCTCAGCCACCTCCCATTCATCGCGGAGAGCCATCTTGCTCTTATTTGCATAAGCTCCGGCATATCTCTGTAATAACCGTACAGCCCCACATACCGGAATGGATTCATTGTTGAACCAGATGTCAGCAATTCCACGCCAAACGCTGTGTAAACAAGGGTGTCTGTAATCGCTCCTGCAACGCTTGTGAGGTTACGTACGGACCCCTGGCTGTCGCAGAGATAGAACGAGCTCGTGCCGCTTCGGTTCTGGGACGGTAATCCACCCCAAATGTCTCTCAATTGGCGAGACCGACCTTGACCCAGAACCACCTCCGACGGGCCGCCGAGCGCAGCGAGGGAAGAGGCCGCCCTCGAAGAACGCCAAATTCTCTAAGATTGCCATCGTTTGGTGTTTATGTCGGTAGCATCCTTCGACGCGGTTGGCACAAATTCGGCATGAGACCTGTCCGTCAGCATCGTTGCATTTTGCCCGCAGGGCATCTGCTCTTAGACGTGGCATTCATGCCATGTTCGTTGTTGGCCCGCCCCACACCTCCCATTCTCACCTCCTTCCGTCTTGTGCGCCGTTGGCGCGTAAGGCGGAAGGAGGCCGTGATCGTGACATTGGCTCTATACG
>CAIXIX010000241.1 GCA_903919615.1 uncultured Chthonomonas sp. | reverse complement strand
TGGCCTGTTAAGTCTGGGACTGAACAACGGAGATCGAATTGCAGTTATGTCTGAAAATCGCGTTGAGTGGATCGTAATCGATCTCGCAGCGCAGTCACTAGGCATAATCAATGTCGCGCCCTATCAATCACTTCCAGCACAGCAGGCAGCGTACATTGTAAGGGACTCTGGTTCGCTTGTACTCTTCTGTTCAGATATAAAGCAGTGTCGCAAGGCTATTGAGATTAGTCCCAGTTGTCCGGACCTCAAAACCATAGTATCGATGGATGCGCCAACGGATGAGTTGAAGGAAGCAGGAATAGTATCCTATGACGATCTGCTGACCGTGGCATCAACTGCCGGTGACGAGGCTAACCTGGTACGACTCACGTCGCTTGTGGATCCTACTCAGACTGCGTTGTTTATTTACACATCGGGTACCACCGGAAATCCCAAAGGGGCGATGCTAAGCCACCTAAATGTGTTGCAAACACCCGACGCAGTCGTCGATGAGCCAATCGCAGATATCGGACCAGGCGATCGTTTTCTTTCGTTTCTCCCGCTTAGCCATATTACCGAACGGGTTGGGGGGTATTATCTGCCAATCCGGGTGGGCGCCTGCATCATATTTTCACTTGGCTTATCGCAGGTAGGAGCCGAGATAACGGAGATTGTTCGTCCGACGTGTATGATCTGTGTTCCGAGAATATTCGACAACATGCACGCGAAGTTCATCGACGGTTTGCAGAAACTGGATGATAAGACAAGAAAAAAGATCCTCTGGGCCATTGAAGTTGGCACACAACGTGCGACCTATCGATCTGATGGCAAGGCATTCGGGCTAATTAAGGAATTGACTTATCGTGCAGCAGACCACTTCATTCTTGGCAAAATACGCGAAAAGGTAACAGGCGGTAACATGCGGTTTTTCGTCTCAGGCGGCGCACCACTTAACCCAGTTACGGCGAAGTTCTTCCTGGCGATTGGTATTCAGATTCTCGAGGGATATGGCCTTTCAGAGACGAACATTGTTGCCATCAACCGGCCGGGCAAGCAGCGTATCGGCACGGTCGGAACGCTTTTACCCAAGGTCGAAATCAATATTGCCAATGACGGCGAACTGCTGCTCCGCGGTCAGGGGCGAATGAAGGGCTACTACGGGCTGCCAGAGCAGACTGCTGAGGCGATTGACGCAGACGGATGGTTCCACTCTGGCGATATCGGCGAGATGTCTTCGGACGGGTATTTAAAGATCACTGATCGCAAGAAGGACCTGATTGTTCTTGCCAATGGAAAAAAGGTTGCCCCTCAGCCCATTGAAGCGCTGATAAAGCAGAGCGAATTTGTGGGAGAAGCAGTCTTACTCGGAGATCGCCAGTCGACAGTCATTGGGCTACTTGTACCGAATTTTGCCCGTCTGCTGGAATGGGCTAAAGATAAGGGGCTGACGCTTCAGGCTACGGAGTTGGTCAACTTGCCTGAAGTTCAGAAGCTCTTTAAATCTGAGATCGATAAGTATGCTACCGGTCTGGCAGATTACGAGAAGATCAAGCGTTTCAGGGTCTTAGATCGTCCTTTTAGCATCGAGTCTGGGGAGCTAACACCTACTTTGAAGGTGAAGCGAAAGTTTGTCGCCGACAAATACGCGGATATCATTTCTGGAATGGTGCGAGCGGAACAGACATGATGTTGACGCATGAAACAGACCGGAAGCTTGCCCCCGACCTTTCAATTGTAATCGTGAGTTACAATACGCGGGATATGCTCCGCGACTGCTTGAATTCACTGCATCACGCTACGATGAGCCTCTCGACGGAAGTCTATGTTGTTGATAACAACTCCTCCGATGGGAGCGCTGCGATGGTGAAGTCTGAATTCCCAGAACATTGCCTCATTGAGAACTGCGATAATCCTGGATTTGCGCGCGCAAACAACCAGGCGCTCGCTAACTGTACCGGACGTAACTTACTCATATTGAATCCGGATACGGTTGCGGAGCCGATGTCACTAACTCGGCTTTCGCAGTATCTTGATCTGCATAAAGATGTTGGAGCGGTTGGGCCAAAGCTCTTGAATACCGATGGTACGCTTCAAGAGAATGGAAGAACTTTCCCAAATCCCTTGCGGGAATTTCTTGGGCACACGGGCATACGAAATCTGCTTAGAGGCGCAAGAGGACCGGGTTGGGAGTATGGCAGAACTGATTTTGATGTGGTTGCTGATACTGATTCTGTTACGGGCGCGTGCCTGATGCTTCCCAAACGGGTAATGGACCAGGTCGGCCCGCTCGATGAGCAGTTCTTTATGTTTTATGAAGAGGTCGAATGGTGCTGGCGCATAAAGAAGTCCGGGTTCCGGATTGTATACGTTCCAGAAAGCCGAGTAATACATCATTGGATGGGTAGTGTACGTCAGCAGAGCAGAGTAATGACCATTCGTCTTTTTCAGAGCATGCTTATCTACTATCGAAAAACGGGAAGTACTTCTCAGCAGATGGGCTCGTATGTTGTGTATGGCGCCGGTTATATTCGTAATGAGCTGCTTTACCTTGGTGTCGCCGCGAAGCGGATATTGAGGCGAATTGGCGTCGTCAAGCCCAAAGCGAATGCTTAACTATCGAATTAACTGTTGCCGGGACTACCGTCTATGCTAGTTGCCATGGTCACAACAACCGGGGACCGATGTGGAATTGCTGCATATACGCGCGCACTGTCGGACGCGCTGAACAACCTTCCAGATGTGTTTGTGGAGGTGTTTCCAATCACTGAGGGGCGGCAGCCCCACTCTCATTACGAAGCATTGGCAGATCGACTTAATAGTTCGGGCGCCGATATCGTGCACATTCAGCACGAACACAGTTTTTGGGGCGGGGTAATGCCCAATGCATCCGCGTTCGCCGAATTTCGGGCGCTAATAACGAAGCCCGTTGTTCTCACTGCTCATACAACCTACTCGCTATCGGACCTGTTGAGAGTAAGGGAGGAGCGGCGGCCGGTCAAACTGATCGCAAAGAGACTTCTTCTCTTGAATTCTCGCTACAGGCGATCTGTGGATACAGACCCATTTAACGGGCGCACGATAGTTCATACGGGGGCCGCACGCGATGAGCTAATTGCCCGAGGGCTCACTGCAGGCAAAGTGTGTGTTGTGCCGACGGGCGTGCCTGCACCTGTGTCTGCGTCTGCTTCTGCGGAAAGATTTGTGCGGAAATATGGTTTGCAGGGCAAACGCCTGCTTGTTATCTTCGGTTACATTGCACCAAACAAAGGATACGAGCTAACGCTAAGTATTATTAATAGGATTCCCAAGGACGTCGTTCTGGTAATAGCGGGCGGTGCACGAAATAGCGATATGGAGCCATACGTTGCTTCTTTGAGCAGCAAAATTGCAGAGTCGGCTGCCTCCGATCGCGTTCTAGTTACTGGGTACCTGTCTGACGTTGAGATCGCAGATGTTATGGCCGCAGCTACTCTGGTCTTAACGCCTCACACACAGGCCACCGGCTCTTATTCGGTGACGCTGCCTATTACCTACGGGAAAGCAATCGTGGCATCGACAATGGATTGTTTTGTAGACATAAACAGGCGAGTAAACTGTCTCGAGCTGTTTATAAGTGGGGATGTCGAAGATTACTCGCGCAAGTTAACAGCTTTGCTCGGCGATCCTGGCAGAATCTATGAACGGGAGCAGCAAGCATTAGAATATGCCCGCGCCTATTCATGGGATGCCGTTGCTAGGATAACGCGCAGTGTGTATGATGCTGAACTTGGCGGGGAGGCGGCGACCAATCGTTAAGCTCGCTTAGCACGCCTTGCTAAGTGTAGAATGATCATAAATACTTCTGCAAACCCTGAATACCCGTCAATAAGTTTGTCGTAGTATTCTATGTCGCTGGCGAC
This sequence comes from uncultured Chthonomonas sp., assembly GCA_903919615.1. Classification (GTDB taxonomy): domain Bacteria; phylum Armatimonadota; class Chthonomonadetes; order Chthonomonadales; family Chthonomonadaceae; genus CAIXIX01. Next base: position 8,810 of record CAIXIX010000241.1, on the reverse strand, counting down.
GCCACACTGGAGCGGGAGCGGACCTGTTGCACGCATACAGACACTACATCCGATGGTCGATCGCACTGGCAGCAACTCTGTTAGTTGGCGTTGTGTTGTCTCGCCTCCAATTGATACATTTTTTGCAATGGCAGTATTTGTTGCTGCTCCCCCCAATCACAGCGTATCTCATTTACCTTGACTCTCGGACGATGACGGACATGAGTCCTGGCAGACGCAGGTTCTCTCTCTTGTTCCGCATGGTTCTCTGCACACTGCTGATCTTTACCCTCGCTGGGTTCAAGCTGATGAGAAAAGGTGAATCGCTCGCGGTTGTGTTCCTGGTTGATGGTTCTCGATCGATTCGAGATGATCAGAGGCTGGCCATTCGCAAATACCTCGACGAAGCAAGCCGCAGCATGCACACCGTGGATCGGGTTGGCCTGATAACGTTTGCACAGGATCCGCACACACAGTCGTCTCCGGGACAATCGCTGGACAGTTCTCGAATTCATGACCCTGGGGTCACCGCAAGTACAGATATCGCCCAGGGTTTGCGCACTGCCCGTTCGGAGCTGGATTCGACGGCAAAAGACAGTGGTAAGCGAATTGTACTCATCTCCGATGGAAATGAGACAACTGGCCGTGCGCTTGCTGAAGCGCCTGAGCTGGCTGCAGACCATATATTGCTAGATACAGTGACGCTTCCGATCTCAGTAAAGAAGGAAGCGTTAGTCGACAAAGTCGTAACTCCTTCAAGAGTTAAGATTGGTGAGCCGTTCCAGGTTCGTGTAGTGGTTGAATCTCTGACGGCTCAAACCGCCAAAGTGGGACTAATGCGGGATGCGCGCGACGCCGGGTCTGCGAGAACTGTGCAATTGCATGCGGGCAAGAACGTTGTTGTCTTTGATGAAAATGTGGACAAGCCGGGCAATGTGCGCTACACGGCAACGGTTGATGCACCTGAAGATACAATCCCTGAAAATAACAAGGGTGAGGCTCTGGTTCAAGTTCAGGGGAGGCCGGCAATTTTATACGTGGCCGATAGCCCTGCATTGACTGGTTTCTTGCGTCAGGCGTTGCAGACCGAGAATATCAACGTCGATTACGCATCGCCAGAAGCCATGCCGACGTCTGCAGCGGATCTGCAGCGATATGACAGCGTATTTCTAAGCAATGTTCGAGCAGCAGATCTTTCAACCAACCAGATGCTTGCCTTACAGGTTGCTTGCAGAGACTTTGGCGTTGGCTTCGGGATGGTGGGTGGTGAAAATAGCTTTGGCGCAGGCGGATGGCGTGGTACACCGGTTGAAGAGGTACTACCGGTATCCATGGATGTAAAGATAGATAAGCGCCTGCCTTCCGTTGCTGTGGCCATGGTGATCGAAGACCTTGAGATCCCGAGTTCCATCAACATGTCGATTGAAGCGGCCAAGGGCACAATGGATCTGCTTGAACCGATCGATCAGGTGGGCGTATTGGACTGCAACGGCATGGGCAGTTTTGGATTTGGAGGGGGACAGGATTCGCCATCGGGCACCTGGCGCATCCCGATGCAGCACGTCACCGATCGTGAGGCGCTAAAGGTTGCGATGCAAAATCTTCAGGGAATGGGGGATCCTCCGTCGTATCAGCCATACCTGTTAGAGGCTGCTAGGGTGCTAAATAACACCGACGCGAAGGTCAAGCACATCATATTTCTTGGTGATGGTGATGCTGTTTACGAGCAGAACCAGGGTGCAATTGCGGCGAGCCTGCAAAAGATTAGAAATATGGGCATCACAATTTCCACTATCGCCACTGGTGCCACGGGTGCTGACGATGTCAAGTTCATGGCGACGATGGCCTTTGTTGGCGGTGGGCAAGCCTATGTTGCCGAGCGTCCGCAGGATCTGCCGAGGCTTCTCCTAAAAGATCAGATGACGATCAGTCAGCCGCCAATCATCGAGGAGCCATTTATGGCTAGCCCCGTTGAAGGTGAGGAGATATTTAGAGGCATTGACTGGAACTCTGCGCCTCCTCTGCTTGGCTATAATGTCAGCAACCTGAAAGCTACCGCAGAGCTCTCGTTAATATCACATCGTAAGGATCCCATTTTCGCAAGCTGGCGGTATGGCCTTGGTAGGTCTGTGGCATTTATGTCGGATGACCGCGCTAGATGGGGCGCAAGATGGTTGGGATGGCCCGGTTATGCCAAGTTCTGGGCCCAGGCTATACGCTATACACTTCGGCCCTTCGCGCCCAGTGAGTATTCGACCAATGTGGCTATGGATGGGGGTAAAGGCCACATCACGGTTGATGCACTAGATGCGCATGGCAGCTATGTCAATCGACTCCACTTTTCAGCCCGCGTTGCCGCACCATATTCCGGCGGTATTAAAAGCCCGCCGGCCGAAGAGCTTCCAGTACGGCAGACTGCGCCGGGGCACTATGAGGGCTGGTTCGATGCACCAAAAACCGGCACATATCTAGTGAACGTTGTGCAGAAAGCTGAACCCGGTGAACAAGAGCGCAGTAGCGTCGTTGGTTTATCAACCGCCTATTCTCCAGAGTATCGTGCGCTCCAATCCAACAAATATCTTATGAATCAACTTGCGGCTATCGGTTCAGGAAGAGCCGACCCTGCCGCTCCCAGAATATTTGGGGCCGATAGACCTATCGTTTATTCCACGGTAGATCTTACGTATCGCCTGCTGGCTCTCGCAGCTATATTGCTGCCTATTGATGTTGCCATCCGCCGGCTCGCAATCGATTGGTCCGATGTCAAGAAATGGCTCCGTTTGCGCCGGTCCCCGTCGAAAACGACAACTTCGGGTGCAACGCCAGAGCTTGGGCGTCTATTGGACCGGAAATCTGCGACAGTTCTAAGTCATGACTATGCAAGTACTGTAGAAGAACGGGGCACGGAAGCGCCGGTGCCTGTAGCTGCCTCGGCCTCAGCGCTACACTTTACTGATACCTCTGCTAATCACGCAACTGAGGTTACGAGATCAGTCGCACGGTCTCAGCAGATGCCAGACGCAAACGAGTCTGAGAGCAGTGAGCTGCAGCAGCCGGGCGAAGAGGCGCCTACCAATGGAATGTCACGATTGATGGCTGCAAAGCTTCGTGCGCAGAAGAGACAGCAGACAGACGACGAGCGAGGATCGAATATTGAGTAATATTTACGCTAATCTTTAATGTAGCTGTGGAGGTTTCGGCGCCGCGCTGCAAACTTAAGTTTGCGGATTGCTTGAACCTCGATCTGACGAACTCGCTCTCTAGAAATGTGTAGCTGTTCGCCTATATCCTGAAGCACGCGTGCCGATTCATCGTCGAAACCGAGACGCTTTTGCATTACGTCTCGTTCCCTAGGTGTGAGAATTGAGAGGAGCGCATTGAGCTGCTGCTGCATTTCAGCGCCAAGCACCGCATCCTGTGGATTGGCTGCGGTTCGGTCACCAATTAGCGATGCAAGTGTCGTATTCTCTTCGTCTCCGATCAACATATCAAGCGAAACAGGATCCTGACCCGCCTGAAGTAGTGCGTTGATCTTCCGCGGCGACATTCCAAGCTTTTGTGCGAGAAGTTCCGGTGAAGGCTCTTCACCCGTCTCCCGAGTAATTGCCGCCTTCATCTTCTCCATTTTTCTAATGGATTCCGAAACATGCGCTGGGATGCGGATTGCTTTTGCTTTGTTATCGATTGCTCTGCTGATCGCCTGCCTTATCCAGTGTGTGGCGTATGTGCTGAAGCGATATCCCTTGCCTGGGTTAAACCTCTCAGTTGCGGTCATCAGGCCAATCGCGCCTTCCTGAACAAGATCTTCAAAGGGCACGAGGGCGTTATGATAGTTTTTTGCAATATTGATTACAAGACGCATGTTTGCTTCGACGAGACGATCTTTCGCTCGCATGTCCCCTTGTTTAACACGCGTGGATAGGTCGATTTCTTCTTCTGAGGTGAGCAACCGCTGGCGGGTTAGCTTAGTTATGTACGATAGGCCATCTCCCACTGCGGTAGATCCATTTTGATCACCGAGGCGCTCATCTTCCGATTGCTGTGGAGTATTTCTGTTGTCTTGTGTCATCGCGTTATACCTTTTGTTCGCAAAGCGGCTGCTTGCGACGTCGCAGCGGTGAAATCACGCTGCGTCTGTAGGTGATGAACGGCTAACTAGAATTAGATCCACCATTTTCGCGAGATCTCCTTCACTTGCGTAATGCATTTTAATAAATAATTGCTTGCACGAAGCGAAGAATTATGGTGCGATGCACCAATTGAATAGTGGGGTGTGTTCTAGTTGTCGATTCTCACCATGGAAACGCTTCATTTGTATTGACGTTCATAGCGGCCAGAAGGTTTAGCATTTCTGCTCAGGCTACCCGAAATCTCGGTAGAGACATGTCGTTTGACGCAGAGGCATGGCAGCCTTGTTCCGTGAGTTCGGCATTGGTGATATATCACACACACAAATGAAAACGACCGACCGGAAAACCGGTCGGTCGTTTATATTTAGCACATCGATTTTGGCTAATGAGCAGTATTTAGCTCGAAAAGTCGCGTCGATATAACCAGCTTGGCTAATGCGGGAAAGTCTTAGAACTCTCCACCAATCGTGATACTAAGTCCGTCCAGCTCGTTGCTCGATCCACCAATAAAGTAGTATCGCGCATCCAGGCTTAGTGGCTTCTGGCTTCGTCCGAACTGGTAGCCAGCAATCAGAGTTAGTGCTGTGCTGTTGCTCGCAAGTCCGTCTATCTTCTTGTTGAATGCGTAACCAACTCCGGCGCCGTATCGGAAGTTTGCCTTGTGGGCAATTGCGCTGACCATAATCGGAACGGAGTATACGTTATCCCATCCGTTGTAGCCAATGCCAACGAGAACATCGTAAGAGTTGCCTCGATATACGGTGCGCTCAACGGAGCCGCTAAAGCCAACCTCACCATTCTGTGTGCGAGTAGTCTGGCTCTGATAGATATATGTGCCAACTCGCAATGCCCAGTCTTTGGCGAGCTGGGCAGAGGCATCCTGCGCCGACGCAGTCCGGGGGGCGATGAGCATACCGACGCCAAGCATCAGCAGCGATGCCGCGCTGCAAAGAGTTCCAAGTCGTTTCACTGAGTGTCCTCCTTGTGACATTGGGTATAGGAGACCACTGCGTCCTTAACGTTTCCAGTGATCAACCAGAACCCAAACATACATGGTATGTCCACGTTATTTTGGCACATTGGTTGCTGATTCCTGCGAGGCAGTAACGTGAAATTTGAAATATCGTTCAAATAACGACATTCTTGCATCACTGACGGCGCAGAACAGATCCTGCAAGAGCCCCGGTTGGCAGCCCGTTGCGCACGGCCGCGACCCCGTTGACAAAAACGAAGGGAACTCCCGCAGGATATTGTAGTGGATCGGTAAAGGTCGCAGTATCGGTTACAGTTGCAGAATCGATAATGGTTAGATCTGCTGCGAGGCCGGGGCGTATAAATCCGCGATCCTTAAGTCCCAGTCGCTCGGCCGGGGCACCGGTCATCTTATAGACGGCGCTTTCAAGCGAGATCGTCTGCGTTTCTCGTACATATTTACCTAGAACCCGAGGAAAAGTGCCAAAAAGTCGAGGATGTGTTTTCCCAGTCAGATGTAATCCATCGGAGCCTACCATTTGATGGTCCCAACTCATGATTTCTCTAACGTTGCCTTCGTGCGCGCCGTGATGGACGAAACATGCGCGCAGTTCGTCTTCCAGCAGTACGCGGCATATCCATTCCGGCACCGTGAGATCTCTTGCCGACGCGATTTCGGGAAAGGTGAGGCCGTCGAATGGTTGATTGATAGACGACGTGGCTCCAACTAGCATGTATTCTGACCAGACTGCTGACAGTGTGTTAAGATACGCGAGTACTCGAGATTTGGACTCGCCTTCAATCGCAAGAAAGTCCAAAATACTGGTAGGTCCGCCTTCGGATGCCCAAGCCGGCAACAGGGATTGGATAAATGTGCTGCCTGCCGTGTATGGATAGGTGTCGCATGTTACGTCAACTCCAGAAGATCTCGCTGCATTCAGCATCTCGATTAGCTTGCCTGCACGCCCCGCATTTTGGGGGCCGTTCATCTGCAGATGCGAAATCTGAACTGGAACATTTGCTTCGCGTGCAACTTCGATCGATTCCTGAGTGGCTTCGAAAATCGATATTCCATAATCCCGCTGGTGAGTCGCAAAGAGGCCCCCAGCTCGAAATACAGTGACAAGCTCGGTTCTGTCTGCTGCTCGCATGGGAGCATACCAGATGCCTGTGCTGACACCCCAAGCTCCTTCATCCATGCCTTGTAGAACCATCGACCGCATCCGCTCAACTTCGCCACGGTCTGCCGCGCGCTCCTGCATACCCATCACTGAAACTCGGACAGCCCCGTGCGGAATCAAGTAGGCTACGTTCGTGCCGATGCCTGAAGACTCATAGCAAGCAAGAAACTCGGCGACACTGCGCCAACTCCAATCAACTCTGTGACTTCTAGGGTCATCAGTTTCTGAATTTCCATCGTCACCGAAGAGTCCGGAGATGTAGCTGCGTTGAATTTCAAGTGCAGCATCGGTGATCGGGGCGAAACCCAGGCCGCAGTTCGAAAAAACTTCGGTAGTTACACCTTGCATTACCTTTGGAAGGTGAGCAGGACGTGCCAGGAGGGCTATATCTGCATGCGTGTGGATGTCGATAAACCCCGGGCAGACGGTTAATCCTTCCGCATTCAGAGTTTCCTGAGTTAGCGCTTCGTTAGGAATAATTCCAACTTCCGCGATCTTGTCGTGGCGAATTCCAACGTCGGCTCGACGTGCAGCGTTGCGGGTTCCATCGACAACGGATGCCCCACGAATGATCAAATCGAACTCATTCTGCAATTTGACAGCCTCCTGCGGGCTATGCTACCATAAACCGCTTTTGACGGGTGTGATTCGATATCATTTACGGAGATCCTGGCTTTTTTACAGCGCCGCAATCAGCATGGATATACACGAAAAACTGAAGCTACTTAAGCGCGGAACACAAGGCGTTGTACCGGAAAATGGACTTGAAACCAAGCTGGCAAAGTCTGAAAAGACCGGGAAACCATTGCGCATTAAGCTTGGCCTTGACCCCACCGCTCCGGATATACACCTGGGTTTTGCCGTGGTTCTTCGCAAGTTGCGACAATTCCAGGATCTGGGACACCAAGTCGTGATAATTATTGGCGACTACACAGCGCTGATTGGCGATCCTTCTGGCCGTTCCGCGACACGACCAATGTTGTCGGCAGAGGAGATCAAGAATAATGCAGAGACTTACGTATCGCAGCTAAGCCGAATTCTGGACCGGGACAAAACAGAGGTCCGGTTCAACGGCGAATGGCTCGGAAAGCTCGATTTTGCGAGCCTGGTCCAGTTAGCTTCCAAGTTTACCGTTGCCCGAATCATGGAGCGTGAAGATTTTGCTCGGCGCTTCGGAGAGCGGCAGCCTATTAGCCTGCATGAACTTTTATACCCGCTTGCACAAGCCCTTGATTCTGTTGCTATCGAGGCGGATGTTGAAATGGGTGGTCAGGACCAGACATTTAATATTCTCGCCGGCAGGGACCTTCAAGAGAAAGAGGGACAGGAGCCGCAAATCGCGCTCTTTATGCCTCTGCTCGTTGGCCTCGATGGCGTCAAGAAGATGAGTAAGTCGCTCGGCAACTATGTCGGCATTGCAGAGACTCCCGACGTGATGTATGGCAAGCTGATGTCGATCTCTGATGCCATGATGCGCGACTATTTTGTTCTATGCACCGATGTAGCGCTGGAGGAGATCGACCTGCTGCTTGCAGATTCCGAAGCGGGGCGATCCAATCCCAAAGACGTAAAACGGCGCCTTGCGCGTGAGATTATCGATATCTACCATCCGCCTTTTGTGAGCGAGGATAGTGCAACGATTATCCCGTCAGCAGTTGCTGATGCCGAATGGGCAAGGATCCACAGCGCCGGTGAAGTGCCAGTTGACCTTCCAGACGCAATCATCGGTTCCGATTTAATTACTGGCGAAACGGTTTGGATTTGTCGGGTTTTGACCGCTGCTGGTATGGCCAAGAGCAACGGAGAGGCACAGCGGCTTGTGCAGCAAGGTGGAGTGAGCTTGAATGGCGTCAAGGTGGCGCTAGACCCGAAAGCCCAGATCCCTGTCGATGACCTTCGAGATGCTGTCTTGAAGGTTGGCGCACGGAGATTTGCTCGGTTGAGGCTGCCGTAAGCACGCATCTACTCTGTGCTTCCAACACATTAGTCGCCAGGTTGCATCGGAAGATTTGGAAGTGTGATCGTGATGGAACAGTTAGGACAGCTTGATGCGCCAGACGTAATCCTGATACAGGGATTGGAGTTTTATGCCTATCATGGAGCTTCCGATCAGGAACAGGCGGTAGGGCACCGATATCTTGTTGATGCGCGACTTAATGTGGACACTCGTCCGGCGGGGGCCAGCGATCACCTTGCCGATACGGTGAGTTACAGCAAGGTTGCCAGACGAATTGTCGAGGTTGGCACAGGAACAAGCTACCGCCTTCTTGAAGCGCTTGCCGCGCAAATTACGGACACCGTCCTGGCAGAGTTCGTGCCGGTATGCACAATCTGGCTTCGTGTTCAAAAGATTTGCCCACCGATGAACGCAATTGTTGCCTCCGTTGGCATCGAGATTACTCGGTCTCGGTACTAGTGGTGCGTTTTTTAAACGCATGTAGGGATTTTGCTCTTCCGTGTTAGATTCTACCTTCGGGCCGCTGTCGGACTCTTGATCCGTGCGGCAGGAGGATAAGAATGCCTTGGGTTGCTCCACAGTATCAGCCGG
>CAIXIX010000240.1 GCA_903919615.1 uncultured Chthonomonas sp. | reverse complement strand
TGCGCCGACACTCAGCCAGGCGCTCACTCCACAGATCAGCTTTCGATGCGTTCTTCATTCCAGGCACCTCCAAATTGAGATGCCATCATTATAATAAAGTGAAAAAAACAGTGGAAGGCGGCGCTGGTTTGACGCTTACGTAATAGTGTTCATGATGTTCGCACCGGCAGCCACAACTTGATTTTAGGAGATCAGAACAGTTACACCTCATACGGAGGATTCATTGCCGGGCAGGACAATTCTGTGTCGAATCAATATGCCTCTATAACGGGCGGAATCAGTAATATCGCTAGTGGAGCTTACAGCGCTGTCACAGGCGGGATCGGCAACACCGCGATTGGGCAATACTCATCCATAAGCGGAGGTGGCGGGTCGACAGCAAGTGGCCCATCGAGCTGGGTCGGAGGGGGATTCGGCAATGCGGCGAGCGGATCGTATAGTGGAATAAGCGCCGGATACAGGAACTTTGCTACCGCCAACTATAGTTCTGTTGCTGGTGGATATGGCTGCGCGTCTGGTGGAAATTATAGTGCCGTAAGCGGCGGCGGCGGTACCGTCCAGAATAACCAATTTGGTTGGTCTGGCGGTACATACCACTCACCTTAAACTTGGAATTCTGAGCTGGATAGCGATGGCGGAGGATGTGCGGAATTTCCAAAACATCCTTCCGAAAGCATAATCATGCAATGTGCGCGCCCGTCGTCTCAACGTGTACCATGTACAGCGATTGGCTTGCGGTCATATAGAGGATGTTACGGCGCGGACCGCCGAAACAAATGTTGGCGCAGATCTCCGGAAGCAGAATCTGTCCTATGCGATTGCCATCGGGCGAGAAGATGTGCACACCGTCGTAGTCTGCGCCAACCCAGCCGGATCCAGCCCAGATATTTCCATCAGCGTCTGCCCGAATGCCGTCTGCGATACCCTCTAATAGCTTGCCGTTTGAATTAAGCGCCATCGAACAGAACTCGCGTCCATTGGTCAGGCTCACTCCTTCCTTCACTTCGTATACTCGAATGTTCTTAGGCGCATCCGGGTAGTGGCTCGAACCTGTCTCAACAACATAGAGCTTTGAGTAGTCAGGCGAGAAGCATAGCCCGTTAGGTTTGAACATGTCGTCCAGCACAAGTTCGACTGAACCTGTTGCAGGATCGATGCGGTACACGGCTTCCTTCAGCTCAAACTCCGCCTTCTGTCCTTCATACTGGCCCAGTGATCCATAGCCAGGATCGGTAAACCAGATACCTCCGTCCGGATGAACAACGATGTCATTAGGAGCATTTAAGAGCTTGCCATCGTAGCGATTTGCAAGCGTGGAAACTGAGCCATTATGCTCGATACGGATAACGCTTCGAGATCCGTGCTCACAGCTCAACAGCCTTCCTTCATAATCAAATGTGTTGCCATTTGAAAAATGGGAGTTGGTGTGGCAGGTGCTAACGTGTCCGTCGTCAAAGATCAGTCTATGTCGGACGGAGTTAGGGATGTCGCTCCAGATGAGGTAGTTTGCGGCGCGGTGCCAAGCGGGACCTTCGGCCCATAGCATCCCAGTGCATAGTCGCTTAATGGGGCTATGCGGGATTTTGTACTTGGCAAAACTTGGATCTAGAACCAGGACATCTGGCTCTGGATACCGCACAGGCGCACCGCCTGCGCCGAAATCACGCTCCTGCATCTTTGCTCGCCTCCGAACACTATTTTGCCGAACCGCGTCGGGCGCGAACAACTTCGTCCAAACGCGGGAGATTTCCTCCGCGGGGTTCAGGATCTGGTAGGTTGCCAATGAACGCAATGGTTCGCCTAGAAGCGTAGCCGAAAAATCGGCTTTTGCCAAAGGTGTTTTTTGTATTGGTGTCGAATCTACCTTTATCTTTGGATCTGGAGTTTTTGACCCCATGATTGG
>CAIXIX010000239.1 GCA_903919615.1 uncultured Chthonomonas sp. | reverse complement strand
GGTGCGGAAGCACAGCTCCAACTACTAACGGCCTGGTACACCTCCCAGCACACAGACTTTGCAGACGTCTGCAGACGAGCAACAGCATACGCTGCATAATCAAGACTCACACCCCTGGAGGGCAACCAAGTAGGATCTTTTGTTGCTGAAGGAGAGTTAATGCTGGATAAAGCCAGCTTGATGTCTGTACAGGACGTAAATCCGCCGTTTCGCCCTGCATGTCTTGTTCGCAAAGAGAGCATGCCAAGGGCGTGGAGTTTTCGCCTGGCGTGATGCTCGATAGCGGTCCGCTGAGAAACACCACGGCACATGCGAGGATATGAAGCGGAAGCATATAGATGGCCCTCCATTGCTCATGCTATGTTCGCGATATTGGCCTTCAGGTAACCTGGTACCGTGCTTTCACGTACTATATGGTACCTGTTTAGTAGTATCGCTGTTTAGGTTGTTTAGGCTGGCACGATACCATCATAGTGTGCCGATAATGGATCGCATTTCAGATGACGCTGGTGGCACTCCGAAATTGCCTCGCGGAGGCGATTTCCGTAATCTTGTTTCACAAGTCGGTGATCATGTAGCTTTGCAACCGGTAGCCGAATGAGGTCGATCTCCAGGCGCGACTTAACCGGTAAACTGAGTGATGCGGGGCAGGCCTCTTTCCGCTTACCTCCCTCGCTAGCTTAGGTGCGGAGAACACAGAGAGGGATTTTGCGTGAGCTGCCAGATCACGGATTGGCTGGAGTGACATCTCTGATTACCCTCGGTGGCATAGTGTTACTTGATCGTGAGGTGATGGATAGCGTCCTCACCCCACCTCTCCACTCACTGTGAGGTTTACCGATCTGCAGAGTGTTTTGCCCGTGGAGAGGGGCCATGCGCGCCTACCGGATATCCGCACATCCGTTCTACGAGTGATGATCAGAGTTATGAGATAGGTGAGGGAGGTTATCGATGTGTGTAGCATTGCATCAGAGAAATAGCGTCGTCGTCGCAATCTCAATGATCACGGCGATCGTCCGGGTGATAGTGTCGTCTAATCCTGCTGTAGCCCAGCCGGCGCAGGGGCGCATCATACTTACCAGCATCTCCGGGGAAGTGGTCTTTTCGCCGGCAAAAACGAAGTCGATGTATCCAGCGGCCGGCGTCGAAATTACCATACTCGACAGTAGCGGCCACAAAGTTAAGTCCTTGAAGTCTACCGACAGTGGGCGGTTTGATTTTGGTTATATCAACCAGGGCCAGTACACAGTTTCCACGAGCAAGGCTACACTGCAAAGTTTGCACTTTCCTGTCTTTGTAAACCTCACGAGCTCAAAGCCACTATGGCCGGAACCGGCTCTGTTGATTGAGATGCGCGCCAGCGACGATCCCGCTCACGGCAGTGTTCACGTCATTGCCAATAATGGTTTACGACTCGAGATTCTCAAGCGCACCGAACAGGATCAAGCAGTCCGACAGGAGATGATAAAATCTGGAATGGATCATCCGGATAGGGCGATTTTGGCGAAGATGGCGCACATCGATGCGGATAATCTCGCACGAATGAAAGGGATCGTTAAGCTAATCGGATGGCCGGGTCGCGGTCAAATTGGCGCAGACGGAACAGATGCAGCGTTCTTACTGGTACAGCATGCTGAATATGATTTTCAGAAGCAGATGCTGCCGATTGTTGAGAAAGCATTCCGTGCCGGCGAGCTGCCAGGGCAGGATTACGCGCTTCTCAAGGATAGGGTGCTAATGAAAGAGGGCAAGAAGCAGATCTACGGCACGCAGGCGAACCCAGTTTCACAGTGGAAGGGCCACGAACCCACCATGTATCCAATTGAGGACGAGGCGAATGTGGATAAGCGTCGCGCAGAGGTAGGGCTAATGCCGTTGGCGGAATATATTACGATGATGAGGAAGATGTATTTTCCGTGATGGTGGAGGCTTCGCCTCTGGACCGGAGTATTGGTTTTAGCTTTCGTCGTGAGCTTTGCTCTTCGGCGAGGGCCCTTGCCCCGTGATAGTGCTTTCTCAGAGGCTCCGCCTCCGAACCTCCGTTAGGGGAGGCTCGCGCCGCCTCCCCTAACACCCTTCCGCGATTTGAAAAAGGGCCTCAACACAGACCATCGCCACAGCCAATTGAATAGTTTCGTGAATTTGGACACTCGCAATCGCTGTGTCGACGGTGCCCAGGTGTCTCGGCTGTAAGTCCGAGGCAAGTATCTGCCCGGCCAATTTGGCAGGATTTCCTTAATGAGGTTATCACGTCTCAATATGCACGAGGAATATATCCGAATGCGATATTTCCGTCCAAACACCCGACACCAAAAAGCCAAAACCTGCATCCATGTTTGCGGAGGTATTCGCAGCCGCGGAAGAGAACGAATTGTCGATGCATTTGGTCATTTAACCGTGGCTTTTGCGGCATCGCGCTTTCGTTTATGCTGCGAAGGAGATAGTGAAGTATTGGAAACGAGAGAACTTGCAACAACGGGTTTGCGCACGTCCATTGTGGGATTTGGCGCGTCTCCGCTGGGCGGAGTTTTTGGTGAGGTGACACAGGTCGATGCGGATTGGATGGTGCGCGCCGCAATCGATAGCGGTGTGAATCTGTTCGATGTGTCGCCCTATTACGGCATAACAAAAGCTGAAACTGTTCTTGGGAAAGCGCTTTCTGGTATTCCGCGGGATCGCTATATACTGGCTACGAAAGTTGGCCGATATGATTCGGCCAGTTTTGATTTCTCAGCGGAGCGGACCGCAGCCAGTGTAGATGAGAGCCTTCGACGCCTCCAGACCGATCACATCGATCTTATTCAGTGCCACGATATCGAGTTCGGATCTCTCGATCAAATTGCGGAAGAGACGATCCCGGCGCTGCGCAAACTACAAGAGCAGGGAAAGGTGCGCTATATCGGCATCACAGGCCTTCCCCTCGGCATCTTTAAGTTCGTGCTAGATCGCGCCAAGGTCGATACCATCCTCAGTTATTGCCACTATACGCTCTACGATAACTCTCTCGAACAACTGCTTCCAATGCTGAATTCAGCCTCGGTCGGCATCATCAGCGCTGCGCCGTTCGGAATGGGCCTGTTGACTGATCGCCCTTTGCCAGATTGGCATCCGGCGCCAGAGCCGCTCAGGCAAGCATGTACGACGGCCAGAGAACTCTGCGAGCGATCCGGAGTTCGCATCTCTCAGGTTGCGCTGCAGTATGCTCTTGCCAACCCGATAATTTCGAGCACGCTCGTTGGCATGGGCAACAGGAAGCAGGTGGAAGAGAATATAGCGAGCGCCGCAACGAGACCGGATCAGTCTCTGCTCGCCGAACTACACGCGCTCTTTCAGGATGTCCGAAATCTCACCTGGAGTAGTGGTCGACCGGAAAATAATATTCTGCCGCTTACATAGAAGAGGTCGCAATGAAGACGATTGTGCTTGATGAACCGTTTAAACTTCGCATGACAGAGACAGACGAACCTTCGTCTCCCGGTCCCGGCGAAGCGCTGATTCAGATAAGCCGACTGGGAATCTGTGGCACCGATTACCACGCATTTCGAGGGCGGCAGCCGTTTTTTAGCTATCCACGCATCCTTGGTCATGAGCTTGGCGTTGAAATCCTTGCACTCGGCGATTGCGATACCGATTTACAGGTGGGTGATCACTGCTGCGTCGAACCGTATCTGAACTGCGGTTCCTGTATCGCTTGCAGAAACGGTAAGACGAACTGCTGCGCATCGCTTAAAGTACTAGGAGTGCACACGGATGGTGGCATGCGAGAGCGAATTATCGTGCCGATCAACAAACTCCATCGCTCAAGAACGCTTACTATGGATCAACTGGCTCTCGTTGAGACGCTTGGGATCGGCGCGCATGCGGTCGATAGGGCAGCCGTGAAAACAGGAGAGAACGTGCTTGTTATCGGCGCTGGCCCGATCGGGCTAACTGCGATGCAGTTTGCGGGCGCAGCAGGCGCAAACGTGATCGCGATGGATATGAATGAGCATCGGATTGAGTTCTGCAGTAAACAGCTTGGCGTCAGGCATACCCTGAAGCCGGCAGAAGGCGCAGTTGATGTGCTGAAAGATTTAACGGATGGCGATCTGCCGATCGCGGTGTTTGATGCCACCGGTAATCCCGAATCGATGCAGGCAGCGTTCAAATATGTGGCTCCCGGTGGAAGGCTGGTATTCGTCGGCCTTTATCTGGGGGACATAACTTTTTACGATCCGGATTTTCATCGCAAGGAGGTCACGCTGCTTGCGACACGAAATTCGACGGGCTCCGACTTCAAGAGGATCCTCGGATTGATGGAGACTGGCGCGATTGATACAACGCCCTGGATTACGCATCGCAGCAATCTTGGAGCATTCACAAGTGAATTCGAGGGATGGTTGGATCCGGCCAATGGAGTGATCAAGGCCGTTGTCGCCTTCGATTGATCGATAGTTACCGAAACTGAACAAAAAAACGGGCATGCCGAAAGCAATCGGCAGGCCCGCATCTGTTTGAGCTCGGCAATTAGTCGACGCTGAACGTCAGTTGATACTGGGTGAAGCCCGTGCCAGCCGCAGCGTATGGACCGCCGAAACTTGGTGGGTTTGAGCTCGATGCAGCGGACGGACCACAGGAGACCGCCGTTGGGCGCAGCCACTTGGAGTGGCCGTCACCTGCGATGTAATTTGCGCCACCCGTGTGGCGACCGCTCGCATCGGCTCTCAAGAACCAGATGCTGTAGGGGAGCGCAGGCGGATTGTGGCTGTTGTAACTTCCAAGCACGCCCGTATCGAGCTGCGGTCCGCCAAGTACCATAGCGCCATCTGGGCGATAGTAGATCACGGTCAGTCCATCGCTTGATGCAGACATCGTGTAAGTTGATGGCGGAAGGCCGCTGCCAGAATACTCGTTCGAAACCGGGATTTCAGCCTTATCACCAACTACTTCGGTCGCGAGAACGGTGCTCGCAGGAGAAACTAGCGCTGCAAGGCTTGGTGAGAGCGCAATATCCAGGTTATACACGTACGACGAAGCATATTTTGCGTAGCTTACGCCGCTCAATGCCACATTCTGAGTTGGATCGTCAGGACACTTGTAAACCTGAGCATTTTTCATGTAGGCATACGACTGTCCTGCCCAGCCCAGCCCGGGCTGATAGGTGCCCGCTGGCGCGGTCTCATCGTAATCCTGCGTGTACTGCATGATCGCGAGGCCAATCTGCTTTGTATTGGAAAGGCACGAAATCGAACGCGCCTTTTCGCGAGCCTGAGCAAACACGGGGAACAGGATCGAAGCAAGTATCGCGATAATTGCGATAACGACAAGAAGTTCGATCAAAGTAAAGGCTCTTGCGGCCCCTTTATTACCAGGCCTGTCGGATATCATCAGCTCTCTCCTTCTACTCACTCTCCGTTAGATACGTCTCTCAACGACCATGCTAACAATCGTCGGCAATTTTCATGAGGAGGCATTGAAGTGCGCGACTCGCCAGGGTAGACACGGCAAATTCATCTTCATGCGACAGTCCGTAACACGCTGTCCAAGCGTCTCACAGATTTGCCATTGTAACCATTATAGACTGGCTTATGTGTGGTGTCAATGTGAGTTACGTCACATTAACCGCCAATTGCTGGCTATGGTTGATTTCGTTTGTGCTTCTCTTGCGAATTGCGTTTGCTATTCAGGTTTTGGTTTAGCTTTCGCACAGCCGCATGATATGGAGGCATTGCCCTTTCCACAGCACGGTTAATCTTTGAAGCGGCCGCTCCGTGAACCCAGCCTTCGGTCCGTGTTAGCACATTCCACATCTTGCGTACTTGTGGCGACTGGCGGATCACTGGCCCCAAGCCTGCCGCCGTTGCTGCGAGCGCATTCCCATCAGTAACAGCCACGGGTGCGCCATCGCCTTGCCTCACGCCGACAGAGCCATGGCTAGTGGTCACATCTGTCTGAGTAGAGCCCGGATCGTGAAAGACACTAAACACCGTCCCCGAAACGCCAACGACGGCGCTCGGCGTTTCAATCTCATATTTTGCGGGCGAAGATGCGCGTTTAACGAACGACCAAACGCGGCCCGAAATCAGGTTGAATGTGAAAGCTTTCTGATCGCCGAGCTGTTTGAGCACGATACGTGTTCCAGCTCCGATACGCATCATGTGGTCGCCATTAAGCTGCAGCAGGGCGGCAGCGTTGTCACCTGTTTGTAGTGTTGTTTGCGGCGAAAGTGTGTCACCAATATTAACGGTCAACCAGCGGCCGCCGCCGGCAGGCATCTGGCGCACGTTGCCAACACTATCAACGACGTTGGCTTTCAATATCTCTTGCTCGCGTGCAGGGGCAGGTGATGATGCCAAGAATATAGCTGCCACTGCAACCAGTATTGAAGCAGACATTCTGAAACAGAGCTTCATGAACATTCCTCTAAACGGAACCCCAGACGATCAGATCTCTAAAGCTAATGACGTGTCCGGAACCCGCTTGTGACACTTGTGGCCGCTTGCTGTGAGCTATTTCTCTTCCGTAGGTGAGTATATCGACACTGGCTCCTGTTTTCCCTTGACGGTAATTGGGACGAGCGGTTCAACAGCAATAGATTCTTTCACAATCTCGAAAGTCGTATGATCCATAAGTATTTGCCGCTGGACCTCCTTGGTGGCGTTTTGAAGGCGAGAAGCCAGGTTGACTGCGTCGCCTATCACTGTTGCCTGTATGCGCCTTTTTGCAGAAACGGTTCCTACTCGAACTGTACCCGTTGCAATGCCGATACCAATTCGGAATCCGGTATCTCCGGCCTCTCCGGAATCGTTCAGCTCTAACGCAAACTTTTGCATTGCAAAAGCCCACCGAACTGCGCGTATGGCGTTGTGGTCTCCTCGCGTCTTGCCCGGCGCCTCGAATCGGAGCATCATCTCATCGCCGACAAATTTATCGAGGTCGCCACGGCTCGCCCGAGCATCTGCGGCGCGTTCTCCCGCCGAATAAAATCGATGCAGCAGGCTTTCGACAGTCGCAGACGGCAGCGACTCTGATAGCCTTGTGTAGTTTCGGATATCGCAAAATACCACGGTAACCTCGCGCTCAACGGTGGCACCCGGTGCGTTCGCATCTCCACTCAAGAGCATCCCGGCATCCTGCTCAGGCATGAGCCTCCCAAACGCCAGTCTCAAGCGGCGTGTCTCGAGCAGCGCCATCGCGACGAACGAGATCATGAGCGACGCCAATGGTTCCACCGTGTCCGCCCAGATGCCAGACTGTCGGAACAGACGGTCTGCCATGAGGCTCCATACCACCGACATGAACACCGTATAGAACAGACCATACCAGATGCCGGCTCTCCAAACCGCAAATGCTAGCGACGCACACAGGATGTATTTGAGCAGCAGGTTGCTAAATTCCGACCAGTGGTTGAGATTTAGTGCCTGAAGCAGCGTTTGGATCTCATTCGCGACGATCTCGACGCCATGCATCTGGCCAACCGGAGTGTCCTGATTGTCTTCGTTGCTGCTAATGCGCCCGATCAACACAATCTTGCCGCGAAAATAGTCTGCGGGATGACTGGTTCGCCAATCGCCAGTAATTAGATCCTCATACCGGATGGGCTTAAATGTTCCCGGCGGTCCCGCGTACCTGATAAACAGCTCACCACGAGGACCAAGCGGCGCTTCGATTGAGCCCATGGTCAGGCGATCTCGAACGGTAATCGGGCTTGCGCCATTACCAGAATATTGGGCAGCGGCCGCCAGGGAGAGCGCGGGATAGCGCTTGCCACTGGTCGAATCCTGCGGGTAGGGCGGAAACCATCGAACGCGAGAACCAAAGGATCGCTGAACCACAATCGAACCTGGCGTGAGAAACGGGCGTAATGAAGGCTCGGCTTCGGTAAATCCGATCTCCTCTTCGGTTCCAATCAGCCGAAAGTCGGCTTTGAGGGCCGCGATAACGCCCGGATTAGATTTTAAAGCCTTCGCGAATCCACGATCATCCGCTGGCTTCGCCGGCGCTGTGAACCACATGTCAAACGCAATCACACGTGCGCCATTGGCGCGCAGCATATCGATTACCTGAGCGTGGAGAGCTCGGCTTAGGGGGAACGAATCTTCGCCAAGGTGCTCTGGCGTGTCATCGTACATACCCACAACAACTATGCGCGGGTCTGGGTTCAATAACGCCAGTTTTCTCTCGTGAATATCGAAAATTGCGAGTTCGAGGCTGCGGAGCCATGGTACTCGTGTCACCGTCACGATGAGACCTAGAGACGGCACCGCAAACGCAATGAGCAGAAGCCATACTATTCGCTTAGCCAGAAGTTTGCGCATTTTCCCCGCCACGATAAAATGTGTTACCGGTTGTCTGCTTGATTATGACTCCACAATGGCAGTATCAGTTCACCGAATTAGCCAATGTGGCGGCACATTCGAAGGAAGTGAATGTTGAATTACCGAACCAATGTTGACGGTACGCAGACTACCGCTTGCATCAAGGAGGGCTTGTCAGTGGCCGACGTTTACGACAAACAGAAGTATCACCTTGAAACTACTCAGGAAGCCGGATTGCCTGACGAGCACGCGTTTTACCATATGCTGTATATCTTCAGATGGCTCGTCGATAACCAGATGATCGACCCTGAATTTCGGGATGATTTTGCGGACGAGTTTAATTGGTACATGAGCGGTGAGTGCTCAGTCATCGAGCTATACGAGGGCATGGATGGCTGCCTTACGGGTGATATGCTGACAGATGAAGCGAACGCGTTTGGAGATCACTATTTCTCGTTAGAGGAAGGAACAAATTACCTGCCTGACCTGGAACATGCGCTAGATCCAGGTGATCATTACGCTTCGCTCTACCACATCCGCTATAACGAGGAAAACTACCAGACGATGAAGGCAATTATCGATCGTCGATACTCCGAGTGGAAGTTGGCGCAGGCACAGGTTAAGAGCCCTCCAAAATGGTGGCCATTTGGTAAGAATTAGTCTATGTTTGACAATGAAACTTCACCAATGCTATAATCTGCGCACAATTCGATTTGAAATGCCTTGACGAGGATAGTAAGCGTTAGTGTTTGTTTCAGAGAGCCGCCGTTTGGTGCGAGGCGGTACAATCCTGCGCAGAATCTCACCTCCGAGCAGCTAGTTGAACGGGTATTCGCCTCAGTAGGCTAACCGGTTGCGCCCGATATCGCGCTTCGAGTGGTCGATGGTCTCTATCGAGACGCCGTTCGCATTTCGTTAATGCGCGTCGATTACAAGGGTGGTACCACGTGAGCAGCAGCCTCTCGTCCCTTGCGGATGAGGGCTTTTTTTTGCGCCCGATGCGGCGTGCATGCGTTGCAAGAAAACAACCAGCATAACTCCTGGAGCCAGTCATGAGCGATATACGAGACGAGCAGGACAACCGTTACGATTTTAGAGCCACTGAGGCGAAGTGGCAAGAGAGATGGGAATCATCGGAACTCTTTACGGTACGTGACGACGATTCTCGGCCGCCTTACTATGGCCTCGATATGTTCCCGTATCCCTCTGGCGCGGGCATCTCGGTTGGTCATTGCCGCAACTACGTGCCGCTGGATGTTGCCTGCCGTTTTAAGGTTATGCAGGGCTACAATGTGCTGCATCCGATGGGGTGGGACGCCTTTGGACAGCCGGCAGAGAATGAGGCGATTAAGCGCGGACGTAACCCGAAGGAGATGGTCCCAGAGTATGCTGCCAACTACAAAAGACAGCTCAAACTGGTAGGCATCTCTTACGATTGGAGCCGCGAAGTCAACTCAAGCACTCCAGAATACTACCGCTGGACCCAGTGGATGTTCCTGCTGCTGCACAAACGCGGGCTGGCGTATCGTGCCAACACTCCGATCAACTGGTGCCCAAGTTGTAAAACGGGCCTGGCGAACGAAGAGGTGGTCAATGGCCGATGCTGGCGTTGCAACTCTCTTGTGGAGAAACGACCCATGCCGCAGTGGTTCTTTAAGATCACTGCATACGCCGACCGTCTAATCTCTGGCCTGGAAGACATTCAATGGCCCGAGGGTATCAAAGCGCTGCAGTCCAACTGGATTGGCCGGAGTGAAGGCGCAGAGGTCGATTTTAAGGTCGCCGGTACGGACGACACCCTGACAGTGTTTACTACGCGCCCAGACACGCTTTGGGGCGCCACCTTCATGGTAGTTGCGCCGGAACACCCGCTGGTCGATGCCATCGCCTCGGAAGCGCAGCGTGCCGAAGTGCAGCAATATCGTGAGCGCGCTCAACGTTCGACCGAGATGGAGAGACAGAGTGCGGATCGCACCAAAACCGGAGTGTTCACCGGAGGGTATGCGATTAATCCTGTCAATGACGAGCTGATACCGATCTGGGTGGCCGATTATGTTCTGATGGGATACGGCACTGGCGCGATCATGGCGGTGCCAGCACACGACCAGCGCGACTTTGAGTTTGCGCGAAAGTACCATATTTCGATCGTGCTGGTCTATCAGACTTCGGACGATCAGACGGCAGATGCTTTGAACGAGGCGCTGCCTGCTGGTGGAGCAATGGCGCTCGGCCCTTTCACAGGCGCTCCAAACGACAAGTCAACCGTCGGCAAAGTGATCGCCTGGCTGGAGGAGCGTGGGCAGGGCAAGGGCCTCATCAACTACCGCATTCGAGACTGGCTGATCTCCCGGCAGCGTTATTGGGGCGCACCGATCCCGATCATCCACTGTCCGGAGCACGGCGCCGTCCCTGTCCCTGAGGCCGATCTTCCGGTTGTGCTGCCAGACGTCGATAAGTATCAGCCAACTGGCACAGGCGAATCGCCACTCGCGGGTATCCCGGAGTTTGTAAACACGATCTGTCCTGTCTGTGGCGCAGCCGCCAAACGCGAAACCGATACCATGGGTGGTTTTGCCTGTTCCTCGTGGTACTTCCTGCGCTTCGCCGATCCGCACAATACCGAAGCGCCATTCAGTTCGGAAGCCGTCAACCGATGGCTGCCTGTAGATCTCTATGTCGGCGGTGCGGAACACGCGGTTATGCACTTACTCTATGCTCGTTTCTGGACCAAGGTGCTGCACGATGCCGGATATCTGAACTTCGATGAGCCGTTCCAGCGGCTGCGAAATCAGGGGATGCTGCTCGCATGGACTGCTGGCCGAAAAGTGGTTGCGGACGAGACTGAAGGCGACGACGAAGAGGCTGCTTCGGATGAGCCGCTGGAGGACTGGAAGGTTCTTAAGCCCGAGGAGAAGCTAACCGTACCTGAAGATGAGCGCATCTACCGCTGGGTTAAGATGAGCAAGAGCCTCTATAACGTCATCACACCAGACGAAATGGCCGAAAAGTACGGCGCAGACAGCCTGCGACTGTATGGCCTATTTGTAGCGCCTTTTGAAGATACTGTCCAATGGAGCGACAAGGGGATTGAAGGCGCCAGCAAGTTCGTGAACCGTGTTTGGCGATTGTGGAATGAGTTGCGAACCTACTTTGTTCCAGACTGGCGCACAGTGGTTTCACAGGACGGCTTAGTTCTGCCCGACTCAGATCGGGCGCTTAGGCGTAAGCTGCATCAAACGATCCGCAAGGTTGGAGACGATCTGGAGAACTTCCGGTTCAATACCTGTATCGCGGCGTTAATGGAGTTGACAAACGAGGTCTCCCTTTATCGCAACGCCATCGGCACGTCAACACCAGAGCTTGGCAGTTTGGCTGTACTTTCTGAACTGGTCGAGTTGCTGCCGCTAATTATTGCGCCGATAACACCACACATGTCCGATGAGATGTGGGAACGGCTAGGCAAGTCCGGCTTTACCTTCAGGGAGAGCTTCCCATCATACGACGACGCTACGGCAGCAGAGGAGTCGGTTACGATCGTCGTGCAGGTGAATGGCAAAGTCCGAGACAGAATAGTGGTCTCACCAGGAACCACGCAGGAGGAAGTGGAAAGGCTTGCTTTAGCTTGCGAGAAGGTTGCCCGGGAACTGGAGGGCGGGAAGACATTGCGAAAGGTAATCCCTGTCCCGGGCAAACTCATCAACCTGGTTATTTCGTAACGGTCCCGGCTCGATTAATGCAGATCGAGCATTGCGTCTGGTCCGTTGGTAGAAGTAAGGTTCGTCAGGCCAGATCCATCGTTGTTAACAACAAAGATGGATCCGGCCCCATTTATGGTTGCCTGAAATACGATCTTCAGTCCATCCGAAGTAAAGCGCGGCGACACGATTGCACTCGCTGCGAGGGTAGTGAGTCTGGTCTTCGTTGTTGTGCCAGGCACAAAGGTGTACAGATCGTATCCGGTTCCCACCTGGTACGATGCCGCAATGAGCGTGCCTGCCGAATTATACGCTGACCATGGAGCGATGGTGGACATATTGATCGGTGTGTAATTTACCGCTGAAACTACTCCACCCGCTACTGGCACCTGGTACCAGGCGCTTATGCCGTTAACGAACGCATTGAAGGCGATAGCTCCACCCTTTGTAAAGCCAACACTGGTAATCGCTGTGTCTACAATTGAGGTGCGCTGAGTGACGGTTCCTCCGGTGCTGGTCATCGTAAAGATTTCCGGTGTCCCCGTTCGGTCGGAGACAAAAGCAATTGTAGTGCCATCTGCGCTTACCGCCGGCAAGTAGCTGTTAGCATACGTGCTGTCTGGCTTTGTCTGCCCGCCGGTTAGGAGGGTAGGTGAGGTGCCGTCCGAGTTCATGCTATATATATAGAACCCATGTACACCATCCGTGTGATCATAAAAAATTGTCGCGCCTGCTGGCGAGAAGTGTGCGTTCGAAACGTAAGAGTTGGACGTGGACGTGAGCAGGGTATGGTAGCTCGAGCCATCGGTGTACATCGCTGCCAGAGCATTTGACGCGCTCGACGCGCCGCGATTCAGCAGAATTGTGCCGGAAGAAACCGACGTCGTACTCTGAGTAATGAAGATAGCATACGTACCAGCGGATTGCACCGACGCGCTCACCGTTTTTGTCGTTGTGTTAAGCGTGCTGCCAGAAACGGCCTTCCATGTGGTACCTGCCACAGTGTACATTACCAGGCTTGAAGCCACTGCGGTTGTCGGGAGCGTGGAGTACGAAATCGTAAGTGTCACAGGCTGAAGCAAATAGGCGCCGCCAGTATCGAAGTAGTATGCACTGCCAGCGAGCAATCGGGAATCTGAGGGATAACTGGTAGCTGGGCCGATCGTAAATGAGGAGAGCGCATTAACCGCATTTGCAGGGATCGACAGCGTGGTTGTCCCGCTTGCAAGCGATCCGCCAGACGGGCCAAAGACCGAGGATTCCGACTGTGTTGTTCCCGTTCCTGTACCAGATCCTGGGCTTAGCGTGCCAGACCCGCAGCCGGTTAGGACTGCCGGCAAACCTCCGAATGCGAGTAGACCCAGCGCAACGACAATCTTGTTCATATACACGCCTGTATTCCCTCCCAATCGCCGGCGCCAAAAGCTCTTTCGAGTTAATCGGGCCAATCTCCCAAATACAATACCTCTTCGCTCAGATCAATTCCGTATCTTGCCTGAACCCGGGCTCGTGCCTGGGAAGCGAGGCTGCGGATATCCGCAGCCGTCGCGCCGCCACAGTTCACCACAAAGTTGGCATGCCGCCTGGATATCGCTGCTCCACCGATGCGCAGTCCTTTGCAGCCGCATCTATCCAGCAGAAATGCGGATGTAACGACGCCGCGAGATTTCAGGTTTGCCGGAAGGTCTGGCATTTCGTTTGCGAACTGTTTGTCGTGAATGTTTTTGAAAAAGCTCCCAGCAGATGGTTCCCATGGCTGTTTGAGAATGCGCTGCATCTGAATGTCTCTTGCAGTTCGTCGGATCTCTGCGCGGCAGCCCGACGACAGTTTGAGGGTGGCTCCAATTAAACATGCGGGCCTTGTCGCGTCGCGCCTAAGGCGGCTGTCTCGGTAGGAAAACTCCATCCAATCGGGACCAACAATCTTAAAGACGCCCTTTTCAACAACTTCGATCGACTCGACAAGATCACAAATATTGCCGCCATAGGCGCCGGCATTGGATACGAGTGCGCCTCCCACTGTGCCTGGGATGCCAACAGCCCACTCAAGGCCGGTCAGTCCGGCATGCAGAGACTTGAGGAAGAGCTGAGAGAGGCTGTGGCCGGCATCGACGCGTGTTGTTTCACCAAGCTCTGCGGATGCGCAGCTATTTCGGATGACGAGACCGCGAATTCCTGAATCGTGCACGCATACATTACTTCCATCACCGAGGAGGATGTGCGGGATCTCATGGTCTTGTGCCGATTTAACGATTTCGACAAGTTTGGACCGATCCGTTGCCCGGTGGAAGCACTCCGCCGGCCCCCCGACCCGAAGCGTCGTATGCAGATACATAGGCACATTGAGTTTGAGATCAGATTGAATGCGTTCAGGAAGTGACCTAATCCACTGTTTAAGCAGTGGCAAATGAGTTGTCGCCATTACGCGCCATTATCTATCTTAGGCTTAAGCCGGTAGTATCGGTATGTGACGCGCTGCACATACTGCCCGGGACCCTGACGGTCGTGCTCCCATCGAACATCTGGCACGATGTGTCGGCTTACAAGTGCCTCGGTCTGGAGGAACCATGGCTCCTCTGTTACGACGCAGTGTAGCTTAGGATCAGTAGTCTCTCCCCAAGACTCTAGCCTGTGTTCGTACTCGTTTCGCACAAATCCCTGCTGCCACAGCGTCCGCATTCTAACAGCACGCACTTCACCCACAAGCATGTCGCCGGGCCGAACGTGCGTGGATTCATTTGCTCGCAAATGCAGAATAGGGACCTGGATAGTGAACCCTTCCGGCTGGCGCGAGTAGTCGAAATCATAGCGGCCGAGAAGTTTAGTTATCCTGGTTGGACGAAGCTGGAGCATAATTCCAGTAAATGTAGCCTCATTCTGTTTGGCTTCGTAAAGTACACCTACATTGAACTCGCCAAGCTGCTTGCCAAAGTACAACGATGCGCCAGGTTCTGCACCTCGACCGAGCGGCTCGACACGCACAGCGAGAGCGCCTGCGCGAGATTCGAAGCGCCAACCCCTGCCAAAATCATGTCTATAAAAGCCGTATGCTTCGATCGTACGAGATAACGGTGTGCCATCAACAACCTGTGCACGCCCGGTATAGTGCGCGCCCCAACCGCTGTGCAGGCCAGATTCGAGCGAGAGCACGAGATCGCGGTAGTCTGTCGATGGGCCGCCATGAAAGTCTGTATTTCCTGGCACCTGGTCGAATTGCGCAATCGCGTCTGGGTACGGGAAGTGAAGATAGCGGACATGCCCAAACTTCAGACTTGCCCCACCATCCCACGATTGACCACGATACTGATTGAACGCTTCTAGATAAACTTCATCGCCCTGAAATTCAAAGGCATGCGTTTCTCCCTCTTGCCGGCGCAGATTAACTCTCGCCCGAAGTCCCGAAGCAAGATCGAGTGATCCTCCGAAAATGAAGTTGTGAACATTGAATCGGTCGGGCCAAAGCTTAAAACCTACAGATGAATCGAAAACTCCTCGGAACGGGCCAATAAAATCGGTATGCCATCCCAATCTCGCGCTTTCGGTAAGTCCGTTTGGGTTGACCAGAGCCTCAAGTGTAGT
Organism: uncultured Chthonomonas sp.; assembly: GCA_903919615.1. Taxonomy (GTDB): domain Bacteria; phylum Armatimonadota; class Chthonomonadetes; order Chthonomonadales; family Chthonomonadaceae; genus CAIXIX01. Next base: position 13,151 of record CAIXIX010000239.1, on the reverse strand, counting down.
TGTCGGCGGTATCAACGATGGCGGCGTTACCGTTTGGTCTGCCAGTGCGCCAATGGTGAGCAGACATAATGCAGGAGACAGAAATCGCGTGAGTGCTGTTGGGAGGAAACAAAACATCTTCACCAGGTTCTCCATCGTGTAGTGCCGTTCGTAGTGTAGAGCAGTGGACTCAGTTCAACGAGATCGATTTGCTGCAAATAACCTTTAATTCCGTCATCTCTTCGATCGCAAAGCGTACACCTTCGCGGCCAATTCCGCTCTGCTTTCTGCCCCCGTAGGGCATCAGATCCGATCGGAAGCTAGGTACATCGTTAATCATCACCGCACCAAAATTGAGATTGCGGGCTGCATATTCAGCCTGAGAGATCTGGCCGGTAAAAATCCCGGCGTTTAGGCCGTACGGTGTCGCGTTCGCGATTGCCACCGCTTGTTCGAGCGTGTCATATGGCAGGAGCGCTACGATCGGCCCGAATGCCTCATCCATCGCAAGGCCCCTGTCGGTGGGAATATCTGTAATTAGCGTCGGAGCAAAGCTGGTCCTACCTATACGAAAACCGCCATACAGCAGCGCAGCGCCAGATCGCATCGTGGAGTGAACAAGACTCTCAATTCGGTCGCAAGCCGCAACGTCAATCAGGCACCCGACATTTGTTTTTGCTTCAAGCGGATCGCCAGTGACCAGCGCTTCAACCAGGGGTACGAGCGCATCAACTAGCTGCTTCATCATTGTTCGTTGAACAAGAACACGCTGCACCGAAATACAAAGCTGTCCTGCAACTGCATAACCACCCGCGACGATGGCCGCAGATGCCGTCTTGATATTCGCGCTTTCAGTAATGATTACCGGGCTGTTGCCACCTAGTTCGAGTGCAACCCTCTTATAGCCTGCTCGTGCCGGGAGTTGCATACCAACGGCTCTGCTTCCAGTGAAGGTGACAAATGGCACATCCGAATGTCTCACGAGAGCGTCGCCAGCCTCTTCGCCAAGGCCTGTTACCACCTGCAGCGCCGTCATCGGCAAACCAACGTGCAGCATGATCTCCTGAAGTTTTAACGCATTGAGCGGGGTCTGCTCGGCGGGCTTATGTACCACTGCATTACCAGCGGCGATCGCAGGAGCGATCTTATGGGCTGCGAGCGCCAATGGCACATTCCACGGAGTGATAGCACCGACGATCCCAACGGGCTCTCTCAGCCAGTATCCGGTACGGCCTTCTCCAGTTTCGAAAGCATCAAAGGGAAGTGTTTCGCCATGGATTCTGCGGGCCTCTTCGGCTGCAAGCTGAAAGATGCCTGCTGCTCGCTTTACCTCCGCGATGCCTTCATTCCAGGTCTTGCCAGACTCCGATGCTATCAGGTAGCCAAGCTCCGTTGCCTCAGTGCGAAGCTGTCCTGCTGTGTGTGTGAGGATGCTCGACCTCTGGTGGGCTGGCATCGCTGCCATCAACTCTGCGCCTGTGTGAGCGCAAGCGACAGCTGTTTCGATCTCGGCAGCACCACCGGCCACCACCTCGCCGACCTTTTCACCGTTATAAGGGTTGTTAACGACAAGATGAGATAGGCTCATGTAATGGACAATCCGCCTCGATGACTACACTTTGAATCGTATTTGCAGAATATCACCATCTTTAACTAAATACTCTTTGCCTTCAAGGCGCATCTTGCCTGCAGCCTTTGCATCGTCCCAGCAACCGCCGGTAGCTTTCAAGTCTTCAAATGCGATTACTTCTGCCCGGATAAATCCGCGAGACAGGTCGCTGTGAATCGCGCCCGCAGCTGTTACTGCGTTGCATCCTTTTGGTATGGTCCATGCGCGAACTTCATCTGGGCCGACGGTGAAGAAACTCATAACGCCAAGTGCATCATACGCAGCGCGAATCAGTCTGTCTCTTGCAGCTTCGGCGATACCCATTGCTTCAAGGAATTCTCTTTCCTCTTCAGGCTCCATCTGCGCAACTTCGGCTTCCACCTTAGCGCACATTGCGATAAGGGGTGTATGGTGTTCTGCAGCATAGGCGGCAAGGGGATCCAGGGTGGTTGGCAGAGAATCACCTATCTGGTCTTCGCCTATGTTCACCGCAATCATCAGCGGCTTTCCAGAGACAAAAGCATAACTGCGTATATTTCGCTGTTCATCTTCTGTGAGCGGCAGGGTCCGAACCGGCTGTTCCGTTTCCAGATGGGCCTTGATCTTGTCAAGTACAGAGTGCTCTGCCGCTTCCGCATTGGATTGCCGCTTTTGCAGTCTTGCTTTTTCAAGTTTTTCAAGCCGCGACTCAACAACAGTAAGGTCTGCAAACAGCAGCTCTTCAGAAATCTTTTGAACCTCGAGGAGAGGGTTGATGCCGCCATCGGGATCGACAACTTCTGCAGACTCGAACGCCCGGGTTACAAGAACAAGCGCGTCCATATTTCGAACTGCTGAAAAGAAGTCCGCACCAAACTTGTCGCTCGATCCGCTTCCCGGCCGCTCGCCACGTTCAATGCGCGCACCGCCTTCAGTAAATTCGATCGTTGCGGGGCTAACTTTCTTAGGCTCGCATACGGTAACAGCATGCGTGAAGCGCGGATCAGGAACCGATATTACGCCAACAGAGATCTCTGTGCCGCCAAATTTGTTTAGCTCAACCTTAGATCGTGTAAGGGCGTTATACAGACTGGTTTTGCCGGACTGAGCCAGCCCTATGATGCCAACTTTCATGCGTAAGCACGCTCTCCTGTATCGTCACGGCGCAATGTGGATGCAGGCGCAAAAAGATTTCCGCATCCAGCCGGACTCATTCTTGTATAATGGTGACATGATTTGGCATAGAACGCAACTTGAACAGAATAGGGAGCCTGGCGAGAACTCTGAAGCTCCACCGTCTCACACTCGCAGGCAGGTGCTTGCCTACTGCGCCTCATCTCTCGCATCCCTGGCATTTGTCCAGACAAACACTGAGACCCGCCTTCTGGATATTACGCGACATACGCTAACGGTGAAACATCTTGACCGGCCAATGCGCATCGTACAGCTGACAGATATCCATCGGTCTCAGTTTGTGCCGGAGTTGTTTGTTCAGCATGTAGTGGCGGCAGCCAACCAACTAAACCCAGACTTGGTGTTTTTGACGGGCGACTTTGTAACGCGAACTTCCGGGTATGCAGAGTCTTGCATGCGGCCACTCGCGGCGCTTAGGGCTAAAATTGGCAAGTTTGCAGTGCTTGGGAATCACGATTACTGGTGCGACGGAGGAAATGGTGGCCCAGTTATTCATGATTGGCTGGAGCAGACAGAGATCGACGTGCTAACAAACCGCAGTGTGAAGCTTTCGAATGGGCTTCGGCTCGTGGGGGTAGACGATCTTATGGCTGGCGTGCCAAACTATACGCTTGCATTCGAAGATGTGAAATCAAATGAACCCGTAGTTGTGATGAGCCACAATCCGGGCACGTTTTACATACTCTGCAGGCAGCAGTGCTTAACGATCGCTGGCCATACGCACGGCGGGCAGTTATATGTGCCCGGCGTGTCCAACCTGCTCGTAGGAAATCGTTTTCTTCGCGGATGGTACCGTTTTAACGAGCAGCCTGGCAGCCTGTACATCTCGCGCGGGCTCGGCACCATCCATGTGCCGATGCGGCTTTGCGCCATGCCGGAGTTAGCGGTGTTTGACCTCACTCCGGCATAGCGGGAAGTTTAACCTACGAATGTTGCGTCGCAGCGAGTTTCGAGCGCGCCTCGGATCTCTGTCAGCGCAGCAATTACCTCTTGTTCCGTAACTGCGCGGTCATCGGTTAACGATGTCGGCTTTGTTCCGAATGTAAGCGAGATGGTGATGCTTCGAACCCCTTGGGGAAGTGGGGCTCCGACGAAGACATCCAAAAGCCTGAACTCGGTTAGAACTGGGCATCCAACGCTTTCAATTGCAGCGGCAACTGCGGCATAGGGAACTTCGTTTGGAACGCGCGGCGCAATGTCCCTGGAGACTGATTGTTGGCGCGAGATTGGGCTGTATCGGCGCAATGATTCCGGCGCGGCTCGCTGAAGCGAGTCCAGACTTATCTCCAAGAGGTAGATCCTATTTCGCAGGTCCAGCCTGGCGGCAATCTCAGGATGCAGTTCGCCAATGATTCCGTCGGGTCTTCCGCCTCGAAGACTGATCGTAGCAGCTCTGCCTGGATGAAGTTGAGGCAGCCATTCCGGTCGGTCGGACGCTGGTCTCAGCGTATGGCCGCTGATATTCAGCTTTGCAAGCAGGTGGTCAAGAACTCCCTTGATCGCTGTGTAATCGGCCGGATCGGATTTCTTTCCCGCTGGACGCTGCCAGTCCGGCGGAATTCGTGAACCGACGAACAAGCACGCTACAGAGAGATACTCCTCTGCAGCTAGCTCTCCATTCACAAGCTCGTTTTGCCACACACGTCCTATTTCAAACAGCGCAAGATTGCTCTGACCTCGGGCTGCATTGGCCTGTGCAACATCAAGCATTGTTGGCAGGAGGCTCCTTCGCAATCCGCTGACGTTTGTCGACAGCGCATTACGTACAGGAACGCGCCGCGCCGCAAATTGCTCAGATTGCGTATCGAAGGGCGAGGGAGCGGTAAGGCTGTGCGTTACGACCTCCTGCAACCCGCTTGCAACAAAGATCGACTTCAACCGTGTTATGAACGTGCCTAGCTTGCTGTCTCCACCATGAGTTGTGATTCCCCTGGGGAGGGACTCCGGGATGTTCTCATATCCATGGACGCGGCCAATCTCCTCAATGAGATCCTCTTCGATCGTGAGATCCGGTCTGCGGGTAGGAATCACGACGTGAAGCGTGTCGGCATCCGCCGAGGCTTCCAGTACAAAGCCGAGTCGAGTAAGGGCGTCGACACAAGTATCAGGCGAAATGGGCATCCCCAGTAGCTGGGCCGTGCGAGTGGGCCGCAGGTCGATGGTCTTGCCCTCAATGCTGGCAGGATAGACGTCTGTGGGCGCGCTGAACGACAATGGCTGACCAAGAGCTGCCAGCAGTTCACACACCCTGTTTAATGCAATAACTACGCCGGCAGGATCGACAATTCGCTCGAAGCGATAGCTCGCTTCTGTGCGCAATGCAAGCTTTTGAGATGTTCGACGTACCGCGAGGGGGTGAAAGTGCGCAGATTCCAGAAGGATGGAAGTTGTCGACTCGCTCACTTCCGAATCAGCCCCACCCATGATGCCGGCTATTGCTACAGGAGTTTCCGCATCAGCAATGACCAGCATCGAACTGTCGAGCTTGCGATCTTCACCGTCAAGTGTCTTAATCGACTCGCCTTCACTCGCGTTGCGTACTATAATTTGACCGCCGTGAAGCAGGTCGAAATCGAACGCATGAAGCGGTTGGCCCAGCTCAAGCATCACATAGTTTGTGATGTCTACCACATTGTTTACCGATCGCTGTCCCGCAGCTTCGAGTCGCTCCTGTAACCATGCCGGCGACGGGCCAATGGTAACGTTACGAACAATTCGCGCGCCATATCGAGGACATTGTTCGGTATTATCGATGCGCACTGTGGCTCGATCGCTCGGCGGATCTGACTGCGAGAACGTGCCATCTGGCGCCTTAAGCGCTCCACCGGTTAGTGCAGCCACTTCTCGCGCAACACCCAGAATGGACAGGCAATCGCCGCGGTTGGGTGTGATGTATACGTCGAGGACTGCGCCAGTAGCGCTCTCCTCAATCTCTTCGACCTCGAGACCACCCATAGTTAGCGTTGCGGCTAGATCCTGCGCGGTTAGATCAAAGTCAACATACTCTTTTAACCAGGAGACTGGTACTTTCATCAGCAAGTCCTTATCGGTCGTGAAAACGGCATGATGGCGCTGCGGCAGTGTTAGAACTGACGAAGAAAACGAACATCGTTTTCGAGATAGAGGCGCAGATCGTTGACACCGGTCTGGATCATATGCGTTCTTTCGATACCTAGACCAAATGCAAACCCGCTATACCTGTTTGTATCGATGCCATGAGCCTGCAGGATATTTGGATGAATTAGCCCGGCGCCCCCAAGTTCCAGCCAGCGACCCTGCCAGAGAATCGAGTAGTCTACACCAGGCTCAACAAATGGGAAGAAGTCTGGCCGAAACCGAACGAGGGTCTCTTCGCCAAACATTGAGCGAGCAAACGCCCCCAATGTGCCTTTTAGATCGGCCATTGAGATGTTCTCGTCAACCATGAAGACGTCGACCTGGTGAAACGTGTGGTGATGGGTCGCATCCACGGCCTCGTAGCGAAAGCACCGGCCGATAGTGGCAATGCGAAATGGCGGTTTTCGTTCGCTCATAATGCGGCCCTGAAGCGCAGTCGTCTGGGTTCGCATCAGGCGATCATTCGTAATGAAAAACGACATCTGTTCGTCCATCGCTGGGTGCTCTTCAGGATAGTTGAGCGCGTCGAAATTATAAGCGTAGTCTTCCAACTCCGGACCGTCTACAAACTCAAATCCCATACCGCTTAGCACCTGCTTAATGCGGTCCGAAGTCTGAGTGAGCGGATGGATGCCGCCTTGAGGGAACGGAAGACCTGGAAGCGTTACGTCCAGCGATTCGGATGCTATTCGTGCGGACATCTCAGAGGAAGCGAGTTCTGCTCGCCGAGTATCAAGAAGCTCCCTAACCTCTGCCGCGACTTCATTAATGCGTGCGCCAAGCGCAGGGCGCTCCTCGACAGGAATAGATGCAATCGAGCGTTTGAGCTCGTTGATACTTCCTTTTTTACCCAGAAATCGAACCTCAATATCTGCTATCTCTGCGGTTGACGCGGCCGCGGAAATCGCTTCCAGAGCTTCCTGCTTGCGGATATTTACACTGTTTTGCAAGATCAACTCCCGACGCATCTCGCCATTGGAACGGCGGTGGCGCGCATAGGCATTTCATAAAACGATACCGTGCGCAGACACATACAAACGCCCTGCATCCACTCGCGCAGGTTTTCTGCGGGAGAGTGGAGCAGGGCGCTCAAGCGTTAGCACACACCTGAATAGACCGATAAGGTACAGCTTTGGAGATTGCTCTCCTCAGGCTGCCGGCTCTCCCGCCTGGTTCAGGACGCTCGTCGCATGTGCGACGAGCTGCTTAAACGATGCAATATCACTTACAGCCATCTCGGCAAGTACTTTTCGATCCAGGACGATACCTGCTTTGGTAAGGCCCTCGATGAATCTGCAGTACTGCATACCTTCAGCGCGGCACGCCGCATTGATGCGGACGATCCAGAGGCTGCGGATGAGACGCTTTTTATTTCTTCGGTCAGTATAGGCGTAATTACCAGACTTCATCCACTGCTCGTGAGCAGTCTTGAAGAGGTTACGCTTGCCACCCCAGTAGCCCTTGGTTGTTTCCAGGACTTTCTTGTGGCGCTTATGGGTCATCGTACCACGTTTAACGCGCGGCATCGGGACTCTCCTTCCTGAGCTGTATCAAATATAAGTTAGGGACTAATCCAGCCCTTTGCCGAGCATTCGAGAGATGCGCTTCAGGTCGCCCTTATAGAGCTCCCCATCATTAAGCAGGTTACGCTTACGGTTCGGGTCCTTCTTGCGCATCAGGTGGTTCAAACCCGTCTTGCCGCGCATCAGCTTGCCGGTGCCGGTTTTTGTAAACCGCTTCACGACAGTCTTGCGCGTCTTAATCTTCGCTTTCTTGCCAGTGCTCATTCCGAATAGTCCTTATGATGCCCACATTTGCGGGAAGTTCATCGTGTTATTTTCGGTCTGTTCGCGTTGCCGCTAAATGCCAGTAATCTGACAAACAGAATCATTCAATTCGCAATGAAAAGGAAGCCGATCACGGCTTCCCCGCATTGAACTTCTTGCCCGAATGACACATGCGCTCACGACTTCGGGTTGAGCAGCACCGTCATCATCTTGCCTTCAAAGGCCGGCGGTTTCTCAACGACTGCAAAATCGTTGGTGGCTTCGATCATCTTATCGAGGAGCTTACGACCGATTTCAGGGTGCGTAATCTCTCTCGCTTTAAACTGGATGATAATCTTGACCTTGTCGCCCTTTTCGAGGAACTCCTGAGCGTGACGTACTCGCACCTGGAAATCATGCTCAGCGGTAACTGGCCGCATCTTTAGAGCTTTGATCTCTTGCTGCTTTTGACGCTTATGCTGCTCACGGTCCTTCTTGCCCTGCTCGTACTTATATTTGCCGTAATCCATTATGCGGCAAACTGGCGGCTGGGCCGTAGGAGCGACCTCAATCAGATCGAGGCCCTTTTCCTGGGCAATGTTGAGTGCTTCGCGGACATTAAGGATGCCAAGAGGCTGTCCCTCTTCATCAATCACCCGCACGTCTCGAAGTCGAGTCTCACGCGGGCCCCGCAAAATCTGTTCGTTAACGCGAAAATCCTTGTTGATGGATCACCCCTCCGACAGCACGATACGGAGCGTGACCTGTTCACGCCCGGACGCAGAGTCATAGTCAAAGCTGCCAGACGGGTCGTAGTGTACCAGAATAAGATCGGTCTGTCAATAAAATCGCACCCGATTCCACGCCGTCACCGCCCGCCGCAGTCGGCCTTGACATGCGTAGCATCATCTTCTATAATGCAGAGCATTGAGGTGAGCTCACGCTCAGTTTGAGCTATTGACATCTCATTATACGTCGTTCGAAAGCGGCATCTATGAGTTTGTCACACGGAGAATACGCCAGCGGCGAGGCGCCACACTCGGGGGACGCTGAGGCTCTTGAGTGGTCTGTACACCTGGCCCGGCGAAATCGCCGAATGCTGCCGGGCGTAATTCTGGCGCTTATTTCCGCCTGCTCCCTCGTAACAATGTTGTTTTGCAGCCCCATTCCTGGCATTGTCGCCGTACTGCTCCTGATTGGATCGATCAAAGAGTATCTGTTCCCAATTTACTTTCGCGTCTCCGCAGTTGGCGTTGCATCGCGATCTTTTGGAAGCGAATTTGCGCTTGCCTGGACGGATGTCAGGCGGGGCATTTTGGAGCGTAAGCAACTCACGCTGACACCCTTGCCTTCACCAAGTCGGCTGGATCCCTTTCGTGGGGTTACATTGCGTTTTGCTGAGTGCGGCAAACCGGGCGACAGAGCCAGCGTACTGGAGCGCTGCCGAGCGTTTCTTCCAGAGCTCGAATGCCTTCAAGATTGTGGGACCACATGAAACAATCGACCTGGGACGACGAAATCTCACCAGAGCGTCGTGATGAGCTAATTGAGAACCTCGCACGCAAAGTTGTTAAGCACGGTATGGCTACACCAGCAATTCTGTTTCTGGAAATGCACAAACCGTTCGCCTTTCTCGCAAGTCAGACGATGATCCTTGGTTCCGGTTTTCTGGCTCCTCTGGTGGGCGTTCAGAACATCCAAGAATATTCGAAACTGATTGAATCGCGCGATAATGTGGAGCTCTTAATTCGCAGGATTGAGACGCAGACAAACTCACCGAATTTAGACACTGCGCCAGAGAAGCTAGTAAACGAGTAAATACTCCGGGAGTGCAGATAGAATGCATCACGCCAATCTTGCCGTGCAGTTGCTTTTGCCGGCATTCAGCCTGATTATCATAATCACGATTCTGGCAGCGCGGCGAAAGAACCTGTTCATACGCCGAATCCAGGGTCTTTCGGCCATCGATGAGGCAATCGGTCGTGCAACCGAGATGGGGCGTCCTATGCTCTGTTCAATCGGCCTGGGCTCGATTGACGTGCCAACCTTGCAAGCGCTCTCTATTACATCGTATATCATTCGAAATTCGGCAAGGTTCAATACACGCGCAATTGTGCCCGTTGCAGATCCTCAGATATTTCCTGTGGCCGAAGAGGCCGTACGAGAAGCGTACGTAGCGGAAGGGCGGCCCGATCAGTACAACCCGGAGGATGTTCGCTTTCTATCGGATCGCCAGTTTGCATTTGCCTCTGCGGTATCCGGCATTCTCTACCGAGAAAAAGTAGCCGCGAGCTTCCTTTTCGGAACATTCTATGCTGAAGCGCTCATATTTTCCGAAACGGGCCAGCAGGTTGGTGCAATTCAAGTTGCTGGCACCCAGATGACCACCCAAATACCATTCTTTATTGCCTCGTGCGATTACGTAATTATCGGCGATGAATTCTATGCTGCAAGCGCCTACCTCTCTCGAGAGCCGACACTTCTCGGGAGTATCGTGGGCCAAGATATCGTGAAGGGGCTGTTGCTCGCTCTCATAGTAGGTGGGACTTTGCTCGTTTCTCTCAATCCGGTGGTGGGCGCAACCTTCAGCGCATTCCTGAAAGGGAAGTAACGAATGGCATCTCTGTTTGTTCCGGCAAAGGGCGGAGCGTGGGATATAAGGGTAGTCGGCGTTTTCGCGCTGTGTGTGCTCCTATTCGCGCTGCTGCAGCTTACTCCGAAGCAATATCGCAAATACGTAATTCAGTTTGTTACTCTGATAGCTGGGCTCTATTATGCTCTCGAGTTCTTCTGGCCAATCTCTCACGTTACCGGGCCAACAAAAGGGGAGGCAGAAGGTAACTTCCTAACCCCATCGATGGAGCAGATTAGCGACTGGTTAACTATCATTGCCGCTTTCACTGTTGGGCTTGGAGTTATCAACCTGTCGATGGTTCACTCCAAGCGCTTAACCAAAGGCGGAAACACCGCTTTTAATAGCCTTGTCTTTTTTCTCGCTACACTCGCAATGGTGGTCGTTGGCGTACTAAAGAAATCACATCCTAACTCGCTAACATCCAATCTTTACCAGATACTGTTTGATGGAGCATTGACAACGCTGGATGCGACGATGTTCTCAATCATCGCGTTCTACATTGTTTCGGCGTCGTACCGAGCTTTCCGCGTCAGATCGACAGAAGCTACCATTTTGCTGATTACTGCCGTGGTTGTCATGCTAGGACAGATTGCGGTTGGCCAGGCACTGACCCGCGGCATTCATTCCTCTACACTCCAGGTGCTGCACTTCGAGGTCGTTCGTGACTGGATATTGACACTCGCAAATGCGGCGGCGGTACGAGCAATCGGTTTTGGTCTTGGCATCGGCGGCCTTGCGGTTGCGCTGCGCATCTGGCTGGGATTGGAACGAGGGAGCTACTTTGATGGCCAGGGCTAAGGATAAACCGATGAGCGAAAGAGGCGCGTCAAGCCAATGCATACTAGCATCTGAGAGGAAAGTAGGCCGACGATCGTGGTGAAGCTGCTGCATACTTTACAAACTGTTGATAGGCGGGTGCTGTACGCACTTCTGCTTCTGTCGGTAACGCTGCCTTTTATGCCCACTTTCAGCAATATTAAGGTTCCTGTCAAGATTTCACCTTCCACGCAGAAGCTTTACGACACGATCGAGTCGATTCCTGAGGACAGCTTTATTATCTTCGGGACAGACTGGAGCGCGGGAACCCGAGGCGAAAACGGAGCCCAGACTGAGGCGCTGATGCGCCACGTGATGAAGAAGAAGCTTCGCTTCGCAGTCCTTTGTTTCGATCCGCAGGCCGCAACTTTAACTCAAACCATGGCTGAGAAGTTGCAGAAACAATATGGTTACTCCGAGGGAGAGAACTGGTGTAACTGGGGGTACCGCGTTCAGGAGCAGCTGTTCTTTAAGGCGCTAGCTAACAATATTGTATCGACCGTCAAGGCGGATACACGGGGGCGGGCAATCGAGACCCTTCCGGTTATGCGCGGAGTAACGTCGGCTAAAGATGTCAAGCTTCTTGTTAATATCAATCCAACCAACTCGTATACCTACTATATTCAATACCTGCAGGGGCCCTACCACATCCCGCTAGTATTTGCGCCAACGGCCGTTATGGCGCCGGAAGCGTTTAACTACCTTGACAGCGGCCAGATCGCAGGCATGTTAAACGGGCTGACCGGGGCGATTGAGTATGAACAGATCCTGAATGTGGTTGGGCGTGCTACAAAAGACAGCAACTGCCTTTCAGCGGCCCACCTGCTCATCATATTCCTGATGATTATGGGCAATATCGCGATGCTCTTGGAGAAACGCGCGGCTAAGGCGAATGCTGCGATGCATCTGGGAGGGCAGGTCTAATGAGTCTTTCTAGCTATCTTGACGCCCATGTTCTGCATATCGTGCCGTGGGTTGGCGCGATCTGTACGCTCGGTCTCTATTCCGTGCTGTACAAAGAGAATAAGATCTTCCGGTTTTTCGAGCATCTGTTTCTTGGCCTAGCAACTGGGTACATGATTGCAACGACCTGGAACGATGTACTGCTGCCAAAGTGGTGGACCCCGTTCCATGACGAAGGTAAATGGTGGCTCGCGTTTGCACTAGCTGCCGGAGCTCTTTACTACCTGATCTATTCTAAGAAGTATAACTGGATGGCCAGGATGATTATCGGGCTGTTCCTTGGCGCAAGCGCCGGTCAGCAGTTCCAGATCTTTGTTAATGACGTCTGGCCCCAGATCTACAAAAGCTTCAAGCCTTTAGTGCCTCACGCAGCGATTGCAGCGGCGAGCGGCCATCCTGCGATAAAGGCTGTAACGACGTCGGACGCGATAAATAACATCATCTTTATGGTAATTTTGCTCTGTGTTATGAGCTATTTCTTCTTCTCCTTCGAGCAGAAAAACAGCTTCTTGAAGGGCACCGCCAAGTCGGGGCGATGGTTGATGATGTTCACATTTGGGGCCATTTTCGGTTCGACAATCATGGCCCGTCTTGCGCTGCTAATCGACAGAATGGACTTCCTGCTTAACGATTTCGGAAGTGATGCCTTCGGTGATAATGGGCCCAAAATCGTTCTGGTCGGCCTGTTGGCACTTACTGGCCTTGTTCTGTACCTGGGTTTGAAGAAGGGCGGGGATGATCCCGGAGCCGACGTAGTTTAGGGGCTGCACTGCTAGTTACTGAGCAGTTGAACCAAATTGCCTTCCGAGTCGCGGAATGTCGCAAATGTGGCGCCGGCCTCGGTGGTTGGCGCCAGGAAGAATGCCACACCGCGCTTGGTGAGTTCGACATAGGCGGCATTGACGTCATCTACCACGAGGGTAACCATCACGGTGTTGAACGCGAGCTGTAGATCTGGCGCCGGCTCGGGGGCGAGGCCAAGGCTGATGCCTTCCTGGAAAACAACCCAGTCCTCCTGTTCATCCTGTACGGTCAATCCTAGCGTGTCGCGATAGAACCTCAGTGCCTTCTCGATATCCTGAACCATCACCAT
>CAIXIX010000238.1 GCA_903919615.1 uncultured Chthonomonas sp. | reverse complement strand
TCGTCGGTATGGCTGCGTTACGCTGGCAAACATGAGTTTGCCCGAACGCTGGATCATCCCACCACATCTGAACCGGAAACAGAATTAGATAAGAATGCGCGTACGATCGCCAGGGAGCTTGCTAAGCTTCCTTTGAAGCTTCAGCCGCTGGTCTTTCGGCAGCTGATGGCCGTGGTTCGAGCAGTGCAGGATCCCTCAGATCGCAAGACAGTTGCTCAATCTGAAGTTGATTCCAGGACGGGAGGGTTACCGCAATGAGTGGATTATTGAACTCTAAGACGGGGCTTTTTGCTCGCGCTCGCAGGCTATTTAGCTTCCTCTGGAGCGACAGCGGAAACTCTGCGCCGAGATCAGAGTGGGAGACACAGTTTATGTGCTCCGAAGCGCCTCTTTGTGCGGAACTTCTGCGTCGAGAGCATCACCATACCGATTAACTTGTGCATTTTGCGCTCCTGACCGAGTGCATTTACGCTAGCGCGATGCCCGCCTGAGTAAAGGCATCGCGCAGCGCCTCTCGTACCCTCATCTGCTCTCTCTGCACCGATACTGGCTCCGCAACTACCGATATCCGCACCGTAAACGAGGCAGCGCTTAACGCAGTAATGCCTACAACCTGCGGCGCCGCTTTGAGGGCATGCCCGGCTTCGTTCATCACCTTTTCTCCCGCGAGCGCAACGGCCTCAGTGAGTTTTGGGACCTCAGTTGCAGCGGCGACCGCAATATCGATAAACTCCTCCACTGGCTTTCGAGACAGGTTAATTACCTGGCCGATGTCTCCGTTTGAAATGGTCACAATTCTGCCCGATAAGTCCTGAAGGCGCGTAACGCGCATTCCCATCTCTTCAACTTTACCGGTGACAGCCCCAATGGTTACCGTGTCGCCAACTACAAACATGTTATCGACGATGATGAAAATACCGGATATTACATCCTTCACGAGCTTCTGTGCGCCGAACCCGATCGCGAGGCCGATGACGCCTGCCGTCGTTACAAACGGCATAATGTCAAAACCAATGGCTTTGAAGATCAGCACGCCGAATACGAAAAACGTAACGTAGCCAACGGTACTCTTGAAAAGCGACGATAGCGTCTTCAACCGCCCGACACGGTCTGGCGGAATGCCAAGCCGCTCTTCTCGCAGCATTAGGCCGCTTGAAATGCCATCAATCATGCGATAGAGAATAGAGCGAACAACAAAGTAGACGAGGAGAATCCCAGCAACGGCAAGCGTGGTATCGAGAAGACGCTCGGCGATATGAGCGCCTTTGTCGAGCCAGTAATCCCGACCGAACAGCTGTGGGGCAGGTTTTGCCTGCGGCTTTCGCGCCTGAGCGGCACAAAGTAGTGGGACTGCCAGCATCAGTACAGCGTGCGCCATGGCAGCAAAAAATCTACTAACGGCCCGGGTTTTTCGTTTAGTCATGGAATGGGTCAGGAGCACAGGCTTGTATCATTCATCTCGTTTCGTCTACTGGATGAGGTTCCGAAGCGCCTCGTCAAGTTCCGGGTAGATAAAAGAGTACCCCAGTCGTAGGGCTGCTTCGGGAACGGCTTTCTGTCCCGTGAGCAGCGCTTCCGAAAAATCACCCACCATCAGCCGCAGCGCAAAGGCAGGAACGGGGAAAGCCGCAGGCCGATGCAGGCATTTGCCAATTGCCCGAGCAAAATCGCGGCTGCGCTCAGGGGAGGGAGCCACTGTATTAATAGCCCCATTTACTGCGTCATCATGTGCCGCCCAGAGGAACATGTTAACGACATCATCTATGTGAATCCACGGCCAAAACTGCTTCCCCGTGCCGAGTGGACCACCGAGGCCAAGCCGATACGGTGATATATGCACTGGCAGAGGATAGAGCATCTTTTGTAGCGCCCCTTCGTGTGCCAGAACGAGCCCAATTCGCATGCGGGCTACGCGATAGCCACCGTCCTCAGCTCGCAGCGCCTCCTCTTCCCACTTGCGGCACACGGTTGCCAGAAAGTCGTCGCCGGGACCGCGATCTTCGGTAACCTCATCTTCGCCGCAATCGCCATAGTATCCCACCGCCGATGCGGATACGAGCGCCAGCGGCCTAGATTCATCCCGGCCAGAACCGATTATCGCATCCACGACATTTCGAGTGATATCGGTGCGCGACTTCATGATATCGTCTCTAACTTCCGATGTCCACCGGGCGCCGCCAACAGATGCACCAGCAAGATTGATAACAACATCCGCTTCAGCGATCTCTTGCTTGTAATCTGGCTCGCTCCACTGCAGGGCAATCACACCTTTTGGCAGCGTGTTTCGTGCTCTCTTTTTGTTGCGCGAAATGGCAGCGACACGATTGCCTTCAACATTCAGCATCGATGTGATCACCGAACCGATCAGTCCCGTTGCGCCTGTAATTACGTATTTCATGAGTGGGTCTTTACTTAAATCTTCTGCATAAATTGGCTGGCTGCATTATAGTTGTACTGCATCTATTACTATTACGACAGCAAAAAGGTTGCCAAGAGCCTAAGTGGTTGGCGGTGAGGCAAAGTTGAAGCTCTCCCGAATCAAGCGTCAACTGTGCTGCAACCTCCCTGCCTTCGGAGTATAGGGTACACTGTTCGCACCCGATGAGAGCAATTAGGCCGCAGCCAGGGTTAAGGAGCGCGCGGCATGTCGATCCCCATTGGAGTGGTATCCGATACGGGTTTAGATTGAGGACAGAATGATAGTGGTAATGGCGGCGCACGCCACCCAGCAACAGATCGAGGATGTTCAGAAGCGCATTCAGGATTGGGGATATGGTGTGCATCCGATATTTGGTGCAGAGCGCACCGTCGTAGGCGCCGTAGGTGTCCCAGAGGCCGATAAGGCCCGATATATGGAGTCGCTTGAGGCTCTCCCCTATGTGGAGCAGGTGATTGGCATCTTGCGCCCCTACAAATTTGCGAGCCGCGAGTTTCACCCGGAAGGGACTGTGATTGACGTAAAGGGCGTAAAGATCGGTGGAAATCAGATCTGCCTGATGGCCGGCCCATGTACCGTTGAGACCTATGAGCAGACGCTTGAGTCGGCGAAGGCCTGTAAGGCCGCCGGCGCAACGATCCTCCGTGGTGGCGCCTACAAGCCGAGCACATCGCCCTACTCTTTCCAGGGGCATGGCGTCGCTGCACTCGAGATTTTAAAGGACATTGCCGATAAGCTCGATATGCGTGTGATTACTGAGGTCATGGATCCGCGCAACGTTGAACTCGTCTGCAAATATGCAGACATACTTCAGATCGGAACCCGCAATATGCAGAACTACGATCTGCTGCGTGAGGTTGGCCGATGCCGCACCGCCGTTATGGTGAAGCGCGGCATGTGGGCGAAGATCGAGGAGTGGCTGCAGGCGGCAGAGTACGTGCTGCTGGGCGGCAACAAGGATGTTATGCTCTGCGAGCGGGGTATCCGAACCTTCGAGACCTACACGCGGAACACGCTGGACCTCTCCGCGGTGCCTGCAATCAAAGAGCTGTCACACCTTCCGGTGGTCATTGATCCGAGCCAGGGAACCGGCAAGCGCAGCCTCGTAATCGCGATGACGAAGGCGGCAGTGGCTGTTGGAGCCGATGGCTTGCTGATCGAAGTGCATCCGCATCCAGATCAGGCTCTCAAGGATGGCGCGCAGTCGCTTACCTGCGAGAACTTCGCCGACCTTGTGAACGATCTCAAGCCAATCGCTGCTGCAGTTGGCAGAACTCTGTAAGGTCGCGGTTTGACTGTCCCCTCCCGTGGTCTCCACCAGGGCTCCTGTGCGCGCCGAGCTTGCGAGGGAAGAGCGCATGGGACCCGACGAAGGAGGGACCCAAGCGGAAAGGGT
>CAIXIX010000237.1 GCA_903919615.1 uncultured Chthonomonas sp. | reverse complement strand
CGTTTCGCACATCTGGGACCATCTTGAAAAACCGTACTGGGATGCGATTACATCTTGCGCGTGGTGCAGTCGAACGGATGATGCAATCTCTGAGATGCCTTGAACGCGGAACTCTGGAAAGTGCCCACAAACTTGTGAAAGCGCATTAAGATCGCCAATGCAGCAACGGTCGAGAAGCGTCTTCGCCTGCAGGCGAAGGTGATCAATATTGGGTAAAAGTGGAAGCTTCTGAGACATTACGACCCCCTTTCATCTATGCCTGGCATCCGCAACCTGGCGTGAAAGAAGGTCCCCTTGCAGAGGAGGACAACTGCAATTGACGCATTGAGATTATTCTCTTACCGCGGACTGGAAAGCGCATGCGTATCGCTCATACGGGATTTTAACACAGGTTATGGATGACGTCAAGATTGAGAATTTGAAATCTGAATCCGAATGGCAGAAGTGGCAAACGCAGCGTCTTCGGCCGGCGTAGTTAATCTCGAGCCCCGGCACGGCGCAATTGGCTTTCGATCGAAGGAATATAGGCGTGTTGATGACGCCCATCGACGTAATCCAATGCGGAATATCCATAGGCATCTCTGGGCTTAACGTCGGCGCCTCTTTCTATTAAGAGCTGAACAATTTCAGGTCTGCCAGAAATTGCGGCCTCAATCAGAGCGGTGTCGCCGTCGGTGCACCTGAAATTCACGTCAGCGCCATAAGATACTAGGAGGGCGACGATAGCTGCGTTCTGCGGAGGTGAGTCGGTGCCGCCCTTCGGCCGCCACCAGGCGCCGAGAGCTACAAGGAGTGCTGATCGGGGCTTTGCGGCTGCCGGTTTGCTCCTCAGCCAATATTGCGCCAGCGTTTTGATACCGCCCCAAAAGCTCGTACGGGCATCGGTTTCGTCCGGTGCATTTGGGTTCGCCCCTCTATTCAATTGGATCGATACCGATTGTAATTCGTTATGTTTGAGCGCTTCGATCAGTTGGCTGTCGAGATACTGTTGAGTCTGAAGCTTGAATGCACGGTACGTGACGAAGGTTAAGCTTGCAATCAGCAAGACGGCCGTTGTTTTGTAAATCTTCCGTTGGCTCGTCGACGGTCCGTTTTTCATTTACGATTGGCTGTCCGCCCGATTGTATGTCACTTCTTAGACGATGTCTGGACAGTTGGAATATTTTGCGACGGATTCGGGATGCCACGTCGAATGAGGCAACACCTGAATCGGTCATCGAATCCGCTGCTGCTTTGATTTATGACTTGCCAGTATCCGCGGCGATCCTTGCCCTGTCCTGTTGTGCCACAGCCCGTCACTAGGTTACCGCCGCCGTTCTTGAGGCATTGGCACAGTAGCTTTGCACAACATGTCATATGTTCCTTGAGGCTGTTTCGCCATTTGCCGCCACATAGCCTATCTTTGTCCTTACCCGGTGCTATCTGGCATGGTCCCTGGACTCCCAACCCCTTGGTGGGAAAGGTGAACCCGCCGGGTATGCCGCGGGTCTCGTTCTCGACAATACAGAAGAGGATGGCCGTTAGCTGCGACGGGCTGTATTCAGGACAGGTTTTGACTACTATGCTTAACTCGCCGCCGAGGCTGTCCCAGTATCCTGCCTCATGTGGGAACTTGTCGCATGGATTCCCGCCAGGTTCTGGGCAAGGCAACATTCCGGAAGGATCCGAGTACGAACCCGGGTTATTATTCGCATACCCATACACATGTTCGCCGCTAGCGCGCTCATCAAACCCGACCTGACTTAGCCACAACCCAACGCGACCCATGTAGTTTCTGCCGGGAGATATAGATTCAGACGGTTGCTGCCGCAGCGTCGCATGCTCTTCCCCGGCAGGCGTGAGGCAGGGCTTGAGGTCTTTGCCATCGTACGATTCACTGCGAGTTCGGGACAGCATCTCGTTTTGCTCTCGAATGTAATTTGGATGTTTGTCATTCTGGCGGACGATCTCCCCATTTTGTCGGGCGATTTCCGCACCTAGGTCTTCAAGTGGATTGGGATTACGCGGGCTGCAGACCTGTGAACGCGCGTTAAGATCTACTGTACAGCAACGGTCGAGAAACGTCTTCGCCTGCACGCGAAGGTGATCAATATTGGGTAAAAGTGGAAGCTTCTGAGACATTACGACCCCCTTT
>CAIXIX010000236.1 GCA_903919615.1 uncultured Chthonomonas sp. | reverse complement strand
ATTGATGTTCGGACAGATGCAGTCCACATTCTGTTGCACCTAATAGAAGTTGCTGACGACCGTGTAGATCCATTATTTACTCTGTTATATACAGTCTAAAACCGATTTTGTATACAATTGGCTTGTTGCTCCGATCATGCGCTCCAGGGAGAAGTTGGCGGCTGCATGCTGTTGCGCCATCGCTCCTATGAGCCTTCTTTTATCGGCATCTCGGTACAATGCAGTAAGCTGGGTCACAATCTCGTTGGGGTCGCCGGGGGTAACTAATATACCTGTTTCCCCATCCTTAATTGATTCACAGAGGCCACCAACTGCTGATGCAATTACAGCGCGAGCCGATGCCATTGCTTCTAGCGCTACAAGACCCTGGCCCTCGGCTAACGACGGAACAACGACGACATCACTGCACGCCAGCAAACCCGGAATATCAGTGCGCGTGCCAAGAAAGCGAACCCGCGAAGAGCCTGAAGACTGACGTTCGAGCTCTGGCCTAGATGGACCTTCGCCGACGATCAACAATATGCAGTCCGGGACGTCCTTACTAAACTTATTAAATGCAGTCATAAGGTTGGGTACTCCCTTTTCGGGAGATAGTCGGCCCACGTACATAACAACGAAATCATTGGGAGCAATTACGAGTGCCTTACGATCGATGGCGACCGTATACATGTAAGACTCGAGATGAATGCCGTTGGGTATTACCCTTATGGATGTATTGAATGGCACGATTGATTTCAGTTCGTGAGCTATGGCCTGCGACACAGCTACAACGCATGTGCATCTCTTCAGCACCATTGCGAGAATAATCCGCTGCAGCTTTCCAGTTGGCGGTAAGTTGTGTGCTGTAACTATTGCAGGTAGATTAATCTTCTTAGCTGCATAACATCCGACTAGGCCAGCCCTGTATCCATGAGAATGTATGATCGACGGTAACCCGTTCTGATTGAGTTCATTCGAGAGATGGCGAATTGCTCGGATATCTGCGCGCAACTCGGTTTTCGCTCGGATGTCAACATTAAACATCCTGAGGCTTTTAGGATCTGGCAAGTAGGGAAGGGGCTCAATCGAAAACGACGCTGGTGCGTACAGATCAGTTCGGGTCCCCTTAGCTTCTAGGCCAGCCACTAGCGTCGAAACATGCCGTCGAATACCGCCGGACGCGGGCCTAACTACCTGGGCAATGGTTCTCTTGATTGGACTCAGCGTGGTACCTCAATGGATTGGATAACCGTCTCGAGCACCTTCCGGCTTGTGTAGCCCTCAACCTCGGAATCTGGCCTGATTATCAGTCGATGTAGCAACACGGGGCCCGCCATGCGTCGCACGTCGTCTGGCGTTACGTAGGTTCTACCACTGATGGCCGCAAGCGTTCTCGACGTCATTAGTAAAATAACCGAAGCGCGAGGACTAGCGCCAAGCGAAACATGCTTGCTCGTTCGGGTCCCCCTACAAATATCGACGATGTAATTTCTTACAGATGGTTCGATGGTTACGTGCTCTGTCTCCAGTCTCAATTCTCTGAGACCTTCTGCCGAAAGTATTCGCGTAATTCCCATTGAATCCAGATCGTGAGACCTAAATCCATCCAGGACACGCGACAGAAGTGCCTGTTCCTCAGTCAAAGTCGGGTAGTCGAGCACGACCCTTATCATAAATCTGTCAAGTTGCGCTTCTGGAAGAGGATAGGTGCCCTCGTATTCGACAGGATTTTGCGTTGCACAAACAAGAAAGGGCTGTGGCAAGTGATGGGGCGTGCCATCAACTGTTACTCGCCGTTCTTCCATTGCTTCCAGCAGAGCGGATTGCGTTTTTGGTGGTGTCCTATTGATTTCATCGGCCAGCACCATACCGGCAAACAGGGGACCCTTCCTAAACTGGAATTGTTGCGTGCGTGGATCGAAGACATTAGTTCCAATAATGTCGGATGGCATCAAATCTGGGGTGAACTGTATGCGTGAGAACGTACCATCGAATACACGCGCGAGACTCTTTACCGCAAGTGTCTTTGCCGTGCCGGGGACACCTTCAAGAAGCACGTGTCCGCCAGAAATGATGGCTACAAGCAGCATGTCAATGAGGTGGTCCTGACCGACGATTGCTTTCCTCATTTCCTGTCGAACCCTGTCTGCGGCATCCATGCACAGCGGACGTGGTAACTCTGGAATTGACAGCGGCAGAGGAACTGGAGGAATGGGAAAATCTTCCAGGTATTCTACGGAGACTGTGGGGTTATCAGAGCTCTCATTGTTGAATTCATTAGTCTCTGCCAATACTGAGTTCCCTTCTGATTTCTGCAACGTTTTGTGCGATACCTAAGAGTTCGTTTTCAGTAACTTTTGATCCTGCAATCGCCGCTTCACACCGCAAAACGGTTGATCGCAGTTGTGCGAGAGTTTTACTTGCTGCTTGTTCCTCTCGGCCAATGAGGTCACTCGGCGCCATATCGACAGTTCCATGCTTTATGCGCAGGTCGCGGAGCAAACTTTCATAGATTACTCGCACCGCAAGCGCTGTCGAGTTTGACTTACGAAGCAGCCGTGCGTAGGAATCACCGTAACGCGGTACTGCGTGTCCTTTGTGACTTTGCACTTCAAGTATTGGACGCTTCTTAATGTTTTCCGATATCACGTACGTAATAGAGCCGAACAGAAGTAAAAAGAGGATGCGACGTAATACTGGAGGTATTTCTCCATAGAGACTGGTGACCTCGCCGATAACCGAGTCTTCGAATCCAACACCATGATGGTATTCGTCAAAAAGTACCAGTCTGCCAGGCTTTATTGCGCTAGAAACAATATTGACGAGAAATACTGAATTGTCATCCAAAGCGATGCCATCATTGGCGGCAATCAGATCATCGGTGATGACGATTACTTTACCACGGCCGATTTTCTTTTCAACCGCGACTACGCCTTCACTGTCCGTAACGAGCACTTTGTAGCGTTTCGAGCCATTCGTATCGATCCTGAGTTTTGATGAAACGGCAAGGGTTCTTGCTCCTGCAGCGTACGGAGATCCTACGACGATCTGGGCATGTTCAAACTTGGCAGCGGCCCGAACGAGCGACAATTCGCCTGCAATTTCATCACTTTCATCAGGTTCACGAGGCGATCCAGAACAGATATATAACAACGATCCCCCAGCGTCTACCCACTGTTTGAGATGTCCCGTTTCGGATGGTTGAGGATGGCGAGATAATGGTTCTATTACAATCAGCAGTCCGCCCTGTTTCGGCAGCGCGGACCACGGCGCCAATTGCCTCGAAGTGGAAACCCCGAGGTTGTCTAGCAGAGAATAAAGTGCGCCGGTGCCTGTTTTGGAATGTTCAAGGCTGCTGGGTTGATCTCGGGCATCATTTCCCTGCGCGATTAGCTCACACTTGTAGGCAGCCACGATGTAAATGCACATCAATGACAGGAACGCAAACGAATAGGTTGCGTAATTTCGTGATGAATTCGAGGAGCCGTTAACAGGCATCATGCGGGCCTCGGTTCAATCGGCATAGACATTGACGACGAAGCACGCGCAGATATAATGCGTATTGCCTCATCGCAATGTTGCGCACATTCTCTATAGATCTGCGAATTTGGCTCGTGTTCGCCGTACCAAAAGTACTCATAGCTGGCGAAGAGCCTGTTCAAGGGAAGGTTAAATGGTGTGCGTCGCGATTGCGCGACAGCGGATGCACGTTTTAGATAAATTGCTCCAGTGTCAAACTTACGATATTCAACAAGTCCGCTCTGATCTAAGAATGAGATAGCCCTCATGAATTGGGCGCGGATTGCCTTACGGTAGCTATTCTCGATTTCGTAATTTCTGGCGACTTCCGCCCAGTCTTCTGGACTGTGGGACAATGCCTCGAGCAGATCATCCCGGTCGGATTCGGTTTCATCTACCTTAGTTGCCAGTGACTTGACCACTGGCTGGGAGCGGTTTCGAAAGTGCTTTGTAAAGTACCAGATTGCAAGACCAGCACACGCAATAACAAAGATTACAATAAATGCCTGGCTTGATTCTCCTACAGCCATGGCGCTTCCACCGAAAAGTTTCTTTATCCATTCCCATTGACGTTCAAGCCAATCAGTAAGCTTGCTCCAGCGGTTGCGCAGAGTGTCTGCATATTTCTTTATGGATTGTGCATCGTCGCCAGATTCGGTCGTTACGGGATGGAAATCGGGCTGATTTAAAATAGAATGCAACCGGTTTTTGATCTGATCGGGTGACGCATCTACCCCGTTTGTCTGGCTTTTTTGACCTGTTGGACCTGCAGTGGCCGGGCAACTTAGTGCAGCTATAACTACCGTAAGAATAGAAATGACGGCTAAGTGTTTAAGGATGCGCGGTATCCAGCAGTGGCTCATCAATTTGAACCTCCTATCGCTGCCATCAACCGAATATCTATACACTCTCGGCGTATCCGGCAATCATAGTAGAGTCTGGCAATAAACACCATCCAATAGGCTTGAACGAGGCACGTTATCAGTAGTGTGGCCGCAGTACTTAGCAAGAAACTCATAAGGGAACCGATATGCAGGAACGCCGCTAGGGATTGCAAGGCATAGATAATTGCGAATTGAATTGAAATCAAAACGAGTGGGAGTATAGTGAAAACGAGCATTACGACTCTCAGTCGTACACAGGCTGCCAGTTGTTGTGAGCGCCATATCGCATTAAGTGATCCCATATTCTCAATCACTGCAGCAGGAACTGCAAACGCAAAGGTCTTTCCAAAAAAAGCTGCTGTGACGAGCAAAGGCACAA
This sequence comes from uncultured Chthonomonas sp., assembly GCA_903919615.1. Lineage (GTDB taxonomy): Bacteria > Armatimonadota > Chthonomonadetes > Chthonomonadales > Chthonomonadaceae > CAIXIX01. Next base: position 1,159 of record CAIXIX010000236.1, on the reverse strand, counting down.
TCAGGCAGATTAATAAATATGATGTTCCGAGTACCGCGGCGATTCCACCCTGCATTTCTGAACCAACGGCCATGGTAATGAGGCCGACGATAAATCCGAGGAATATAACCAGAAATAGGGTGATACACGACCAAACGGCAAAGCAAGCCAGACCCGCAATGATTGTTGACCCTATGACACTAAATGCACGAATCCCAACACGATAATAACTCGCAATTACATCGATACGCTTTCCAGAAAAAATGTCTGCAATTGCGATCGAGATTGGGGCGCTAACCACGAAGGGAATGATGAGCGACATAAGGCCCGGAGTATGAGTGTGTCGCGGCTCGCCTAGTAAGAGTGATCCAATCCAGGCCACTAACGTTTTGTGAATGCCGGCTTTGTCGCCCAATCGTGTGACTTCTGCCATCAAAGGAAGGAGCGATTTTACTGAGATGAAAGCGCGAAGGCTTTCCAATGGAACGTAAAGTACAGCGACAATTAAGAGGATCGGTACAAGGTTGTCCTTCAGGATATCGAATGCCTGATCGAATATAGCGGACGGACTTTCAGGTAACGGAATCGACGTGTATGTCTCGTCAGAAACTTCTAAAGCCGTAGTCTGCCGTTGGTCCTCATGGAGAAGAGAACCTACGGTTGTGCTCTCCACAGCCGATTGATCAAATTTTACTCTCGTAGCTATGGCTGATTACCCGACGGTCCGCTCGGAGGCTGTGGCGATGTGGCACCTGTCTTCTCCACAGAAATCTGAACAGTTACGCGCACAATGGTGTCCCCAGCATTATCGCGTGCAACAACTCCTTTCGGGATGACAAGTGGAATCGACAATTGTCTGTCGTCGGTGATACCGTTTGCCAGGATTTCCTCCGTCATCAAGGTAGAGAGCGTGTCAATTACTTCAGGTCGACCTACAACTCTTACTTGGCGCGGTTCAACTACGACCTTAGTTATTCTGTAGCCCGGTGACGGTTGATCTCCAATAATGGGGCTCACACTCAGGATCTTGGAGTATGGGTCTTCTTGAATTGGAACCGTGACATGGGCTTTGGGTATATCGAACGTTATCCCATCAACTGGGTTATTAAAAGCGTCTCTCGCTGAAAGCGGGAAGTAATTGTCAATCCCGCCACCATCCTCAATCGACTTGGCATCGGCT
>CAIXIX010000235.1 GCA_903919615.1 uncultured Chthonomonas sp. | reverse complement strand
GTCGTCAAAGTTTGCACCAATCATCCGTTTCGCGGATGCTCCCAAGCCCCAATTGCAGGTATGACAGTCTCCGAGGAGCGTGAGAATTCAACATCGGGAGACACTTAAATGAGTCTGCACAATAGCGCTATTTCCTGTGCATTGGGATTACTGGTTGGCATTGCTGCGATAGCTCATAGTAATGCACGAGCCCCGGTTGAAAAAAAGATACGAATCGGCGTCTACGACCCGCGTGCGATTGCAATAGCCTGGGCAGGATCCGATTTCAATCCCGTGAAGGTAAAGCGAGCCGAACTGGATGCTGCGAAAAAGTCGGGCGACGAGGCAAAGATTAAAGAACTTCTTGCCTGGGGCCCCGTTCACCAGCGACTGCTTCATTTCCAGGGGTTCGGTCACGTGCCAGTCGGCGACCTGCTCTTGCCCGTAAAAACTGGAGTAATGCAAGTTGAGAAAGCAAAAGGCCTTGTTGCAATAGCGATGGAGTGCGACGAGGTCACAACGAACGTTCAAGTCGTAGACGTATCCGAAGAACTCGCAGGGCTATTCGTGCCGGCAGAAAAGGCTCACAAAATCGTCGTCTCACTTCAAAATGCAAAACCGCTCGGACTTATTGAAATTGCCGATTTGAAAGACAACGACTAAGCCTCGACGCTGACGTAAGTTCACATCCTGTACTGCTCCAGGAATTCAACGAACTCTGGCACCTGAACTCCATCTAGAAGCCAGTTCCTGCACCTCCGCATCTGTTAACGGATGATCATATACTCTTACGTCGCCCAGCATGCCCGATCCGCCAGGTTCAAATACAGGATGCACAATCTTGTCGCTGCGGCATCCAGCTTTCTCAAATACACCGTTTAGATACAGACTGGGCTGTTTATCCCGGTACACGATCGCGACGTGCGTCCAGCCCGCAATGGGGCGATTATCGACCAGTACCGACGGCAGGTAGTCATCGGAGGACTCGCACACACTGATACCATTCGTTCCTATAGAAACGGCAACTCCGGCATGGCTCGTATCGCTACCACCGCCTCGGCGCACAGGTTTGAGGACAAAGGGCAGCCCCGGTGTGCCGGCAGATTCGTCCAAAGTCCACGCAATCGACTTAGCCTTTTCGCTGGCCAGTATCCGGATATCAGCTTCTGAAAGAACCCTTGGATAGACTCTTACATCTCGCAGCTTACCCTGATACCAGCCATACTGGGTACCACCTAAAGTGAAGTCTGGATGGACCCGTTTGGTACTTTTCAGCCCGGTCCTCTCCAGAACTCCATCCATATAGAGACTGGGCTGCCCATCCCGATATACAACCAGGATGTGATGCCATCCCGATACGGGACGATCGGCGACAAGCGGAGACGGCAGATAGTTGTCCGCCAGTTCAAACACGCTCACCCCGTTTGTGCCAATCGAAATACCTGTTCCTGCTTCACCGCTTGACGCGCTATACTGCTGCGGCGAAAGCGCATAGCGCTGCTTGCTAATACCAGATACTCCAGTGTTCAACTCTGGCGTAGTCGCCCGTTCCCCTTGCGGATTGGCCCAGAAGGCAATGGTGAAGTTGTTAGACACTCCCTGACGACTTCCTCCGCCGAAGGCGCCAAGTGCGACACTATCGCTCGCGCCGTTGAAACTGAGTGCTGTTCCTGTTTCATCCTTGCCCCATGTGCAACCGGTTAGAGTACCCGGGCTGCCACCGGCCGAATCTGCGATGATGCCTCCAGCGCCCTCTGACATCTTCCACCATCCGGCCCCGGGGATTCCGAAACCACCACCCATTTCCGGCGTTGCATTTCGAAAACCACCCGGCTTAGCCCAGAACGTCACCGTGAAGTTGTCTGAGATGGAAGCGGCTTTTCCGGCGTTGAGCGATGCTGGTCCATGTGTCCACTTAACTGCTGGTCCGGCGCCTTCCAGCGTGCGCAACTCTACAGCGAGCGAATTTACATAGCTGGGCCAGTATCCGTTTCGGAAGGCTTTGACATTGAGCGCGACAGATCGAGATACAGTTATAGGATGCGAATAGATTGTGCTGGAAAGTGTCGGCAGACTGCCATCCGTGGTGTATCGGATCACTGCACCTGCTGTTGAGCATGCAAAGCTGTATGTGCGTGCCGCTCCAGAATGGCCAATATGAGTCACAAGAGGCATGGTGACAAAAGGTTTGGTCGGGTGCTCATTGTTACCCTCGTAGCTGAAACAGGACGGCATTGAGGCAAACGCCATCTTACCTGGCCAGAGGTAAAACGTATTGTTACGGAACGTGCCGTCGCCTTTCTCATCAGGAGGAAGCGAGATTGTGCAGTCCCAGCGAGGGCTGAACCTAACGTTATCCTTAAACAGATTGTCGGCAAACAGCATGTGCTGTTGGGTCTTGCCGCCCATGAATAACACGCCTTCACCATAGCTGTTATGCACAAAGTTATTCTGGAATGTAACTCCGTTAGTATCCACTTCAAAGTCGTACCCGCATCCGTCTGGCGATCCCGGGTAGTCTCCCGGCCACCCGAACTCATTATTTTTGACGTCGTAACGGATCCCCGGACCTCCGGGTAGGTTACCTGCAATAACCTGAGTTGTGCCCCACTTGTCGTATCGCAAGGCGTAGTTGTAGACGAAGACGCAGTTTAAGATGTTGAAGCCAGATGCCTCGCTTTGATACACCTGGTTTAAGCTGCCGTGTGCAATCGTATCACTGTCGAACACCAGGTCGGCCCGATTACTGCCGCCGTTGAAAAAGCCCTGGGTGCGGAGGCCGATGCACCCGACGACGCGGATGTCACGTGACGAGGCCGGTCCTTCCCATGTGATCGCCCATCCCCAAGGTTCACCATCGTCCGGGCATTTCGGGTTCGTGATGTCATGGAAAAAGCAATTCTCGAAACGGTAGAAACGATACTCTGGAAGCCGGTTACCTCTAAGTCGCACGTGAATTCCTGTGAGAGCAAAGCCCATTTCCAGATCATGGAAACGAATACCGCACGAGTCGTCGACAAGGATACAATCCTGCCCCTTCCCAATTGTGCGTCGAATGTACGGTCGTTCACCAGATCCATAGGACGCCACAGTTACGGGATTCTCAGCAGAACCATCGACTTTGATCGTCAGCGTCTCATCCCAGATATCGCCACATTTGAGCAGTAGGCGATCCCCGCCATGATACTGAACTGACGATGCCTTCAACAGACTTTTCCATGGCCCATGAATTCCGTCCCAACGTGCAGCGAGCCCATCATTTCGGTTATTACCAGATGTGTTGCTCACGTAGTATGTAGCAGCCGGCGCCGCCTGGGGTCCGATGAGCCCAATCGCAGTAATGACCAATGCCAGCAAGTGTTTCATGTTGGACCGCATCCCCGAATTCAGAATTCTGCACCATACAAATTACGATGTATGATTTGTGCATGAGAAGTTGTAACAGAAAAGCACGGTAAGCTCTAGATAAGTATGGTGTCTTTGGCATTCGAAAGCAACTAAAATCGATCGTGCAGATGATGGAGCTGTTCCGCTACTGAAGCGTACAGCTTGAACCCATGTAACGAACATAGCGACGATGGAGTCTAACGGGAACCAGGTTTGTTGCATGCAGAATACGGGCAGTCCTAGAGAACATGGAGGGTGCGGTGCAGATCACGATAACAAACTCAACGAATTGGACTTGGAAGTTGATTTGTGTCGCCGTTTTGGTTAGTACTTTGCTTTCAGATGCTCAAACCGTAACCAGACCCGACCAAATGCAAACAATCCAAGAAAACCAGGCGAGAACAGCTGCGCTAGCTTTCGAGCAACAGCTCACGATTACGAAAGACAATAACGCCCGTTATAATCTAATACACACATATTATTCAGGTCTCCGTTCACCTCAGGAAAAGCAAGCTGCTATCGCTTTGATTTCGAGTAGATATTTTAGCCCGATTCCTTTAGGTATGCGGGCGGAAGTACTAATACCACTACTAACAGACGATGATCGAGATATTCGCCGATCGACGGTTCAAGCTCTCGGATTCGTAGCAAACGTTAGCCGGGCCGACGCCGCAAAGATCACAAAGCGATTTGCCTCGATGCTTACAACCGACCCGTATCTCCGCACTGACATATTGATGGCAATTGGGCTCAGTCATCATAAGGAGTATGCGAAGAAAGTTAGCCACTATCTGCGTGACACAAGTCCAGCTGTTCGCGCCGAAGCAGCTTTCTGCGTGGCGACACTCACTGCGCCAGATACGTCGTATCAGCTTCAGATCGCACCACTTCTTGAAGATGCAGATCGTAACGTTCGGCAAAGGGCGATTTCTGCGCTGTATGTCATGAATTCAAAAAGTGTGGAACGGTACATGGAGAAGATGTTGACCGATCCGGATGCACGGGTCAGAATTGACGTCATTCGCCTACTTGTCTATTCACACGCAGTTCAAGCATCGCCGGCCATTCAACTTTTGAGTAACGATCCAGATGAGCTCGTTAGGAAGGAAGTTGAGGACGCGATCAAGCAACTTAATACCAACTCTAAGATCTGAAGATCGAGGGTTACTTCGAACGGAAGCGGTTGAATGCCAGAACAGGTTAATCATGTTTCGAGTTCCAGTCACCGGAAAATACGCCGTATAGCCGGCCTTGCTATTTCCGTTTCGATTTGCACTCTATTTTTGATAACCTGCTATATCGTTGCCCGACTTCAATCCGCTGCATTCCAGGAGGGAAATCCGTTTCCGTTCATCGCAGCAATCGACAGGTTAAACGCGAGCAATTTGGAAGTGGTGCCGGTTGGTACGAGTGGGAAGATCTGGCTACAACTCAATCGGCATGAGGCAGAGTCAAAAGATGCGATGTCCAGGCTTCTCGCGACTCGTGGATGGGAGCTAACAGATCAAATGGGAGCCGGGCGACGCTACTCGCACAACCAGTCGCGCCTCAGTGTCGTGCAGCGCATGTATACGACCAGGTATATCGTTTTCAGGGCAGACTCGGAGCCGTAGCAGCCGAACACATATGACCAATCGTGGAGAGCATATGAAAGTTTACTATCGTAATGCAGCTGTCGAAGATGCCGCCGACATTGCCTATGTCGAGGTTGTTTCACAACAAATAGCATATCGTCACTTCCTGCCTGCGACGCATCTGGATGCAATGTCCGTAGCCGATCGGACAAAGTGCTGGCACGGTTTCATACTCTCCGATGACCCAACTCAGATTATTGTTGCCGCGCATGAGGAACAAGTGATCGGCTGGATGAGAATTGGGAAATACAGTGATCCAGAGTTGGGATATATATTTGACCTGTTCGTATTGCCTGATTATTGGGGTAAAGGTATCGGCGAAGGACTAATGAATGAGGCACACCAAGTTTTCAAGGACAAGGGCAATGGGGCCGCTCTGTTATATGTATTTGAAGATAATGCGCGCGCGAGACGATTTTATGAACGGCTCGGATGGTCACCGGACGGCAGGGTTTATGATAAAGATATTTGCGGTGATACTGTTCGGTTTTTGTGTTATAAGGTGACGTTTGAAAACTGATGTCGCATCTGAGACCACGCTGGTGAATGAAGGATTCCCCCTCTCATCTGTCGCATCAACCGGCATCAACACGTTACCACTCCAATAGGAAAATCCAACCTATGCTCCTAAGAACGTCTAAGGTCTTCATTTCTACTGTATTATTCGCTATATCTATGAAGGCTAATGCAAAACCTGTACAATTCGCACTGCCGAAGCGTGCAAACCTGGCAGTTGTCGCGAAATCCACAACGTCGTATGTCTCCGGCCACGAAGCCATCACAGCGCTAAACGATGGAGTTGATCCTGCAAACTCCAACGACAAGAGCCATGGAGCCTATGGCAACTGGCCCCGCACAGGCACGCAGTGGGTGCAGTATGAGTGGGATCGCCCGGTTTCGCTGAATGCGACGGCGGTCTACTGGTTTGACGACAACAATGGTGTGCGTCTGCCGCTAGCATGCCGTCTACTCTTCTGGGACGGCAGCTCGTTTGTCCCGGTGGCCGGCGAGCGTCTAGGGCTTGAGTTGAACCGTTTCAATGTCGCCAACTTCCCGGAAATCAACACCACCCGCATTCGGCTCGAGTTTGATGGCCAGAAGTCGTTTTCGACCGGCCTTCTTGAGTGGCGCGTTTACGATTCAGGCAAGTCACCCAATTTCGCGCCTACAACGCATGCCGGTGGCGATCGGGCCGTCATCGTTGGCGTAAAGACCTATCTGGACGGCAAGGCTCTGGATGATGGCAAACCGCGTGGTCGATTGGCTCTCCACTGGAGCAAGGCTTCGGGACCTGGCGACGTGACATTCGGACAAACTGACATCGGCTCGACGTGGGCTACGTTCTCTCGACCAGGTCATTACCGGTTGGAGTTTACCGCAGATGATGGAGAGCTTCGAGCGGCGGATCACCTGGAGGTCCTTGTGGGTCCGCGCCCTCCGGCACAACCACTCTCAGACGTATCCGTACAGGGGTATCGCGTAACAAGCGCCTTCTGGAAGAGCCGTATGAAATCGGTTATCGTCAATTGGATACCACACTGCATCCAGAAGATCGAAGATCCGCGAACTGAAGAGGGTGGTATCGATAACTTCGTTCAGGCTCGCCGAAAACTAGACGGTCTGAGTGCAACACACAAAGGCGCCCCTTTCTCCAACGCGTGGGTATACAACACGATGGAGTCGATCTGCCTCGCCCTGATGGTGGATCCACAGGGCGACCCCGAGATTGAGCGCGCACAGGCAGCTCTCCGCCGCACCATGGACTCCTGGATACCGATCCTGCTTGGCGCTCAAGAGAAAGATGGCTACCTCCACACTGCAACCACAATCAACTCTCTGCCCCGCTGGACGAACAAATACGACCACGAAGGCTACCAATCTGGCTACTTTATCGAGGCGTGCATTGCACATTTTCAGCTTACCGGAGGCCATGATCGCAGAATGTACGATGCCGCGAGGCGCCTCGCCGATTGCTGGGATAGAAACATAGGGCCGTCACCCAAGAAGCGCTGGTACGATGGCCATCAAGAGCTAGAGCAGGCGCTCATCCGCCTTGCGGACCTGGTTGAAAGTGTTGAGGGAAACGGAACGGGAAAGCGATATGTAGCCCTCTCGAAATTTCTGCTGGATAGCCGCGGCGGCGGCGACGAATATGATCAGAGCCATATCGCAGTTACGCGTCAGTACGAAGCCGTTGGACACGCTGTGCGAGCGGTATATTCGTATAATGGAATGGCAGGAGTTGCATCACATACCGGAGATATCGAATACCAGAGCGCAATCCTCTCACTTTGGGACAGTAT
>CAIXIX010000234.1 GCA_903919615.1 uncultured Chthonomonas sp. | reverse complement strand
TGCGCGTTGTGGTTCTCGAAGATTGCCAAATTCGCGAAGATTGCCAACTTGGTGTGTGAATGCCGATGGCAATCTTCAGTCGGGCAGACGTAGCACAGGTCCTCCATGATGCTGCTGATATTCCATTATTGCGTCTTGCTCGTAGGGCATCTGTTCAAAGGCATCGGATTTATGCCATGTGTCTGTTTTCAACGATCCCGGAATCCGGTCGTTGCTAAGACCGCCAGCTTGTTGTGAGATGAGGCTTGGCGTCCTTCGCTGTGCGTGTAGCACAAATTATATATGTTGTCTATTCGTCGCTTGCTTTACTTTTCGATGGGAGCTGTCGCCCCGTGATAGTGCTTTCGCAGGGCTCCGCCCCGCACCCCGCTAAGGAGGGCTAGCGCCGGAACTACTGGTACTACCTCAGGTCGCTCCGCTCCACACAACCGAACTGATTCGACTCCGCGCCAAATGAGTTACATTTCCTTAGAAACCTCCGGCGATTTGAAAAAGGGCCTCGCCACGGACCATTGCAGCAGCGCGCCCGTCACAGTTTCTGACTGAAGAACAGTATTCGCTGCAGCAACGGTGCCCCGGTGTTTCGGCTTTGCGTTCGCTGGGAGTATCTGCCCGGCCAGGTAGGAAGGTCAATTTGATGTGTTTAAAGTCTATGGAATCGATGATGTCTTTGAGGTTGACGCCCACAGAGGGTGAACTGTACTGGTCCCTCTTCCCTCTTACCTGATCCCTGCTTTATGTTTCGGCTTTGCGTTTGCTGGGAGTATCTGCGCGACCAGTTTTGTGGGTGATGCTGGCGTAGATATCGCGTCAGGATTTGGGGCATGCAGCGCATGTAAAAACTCTCGAAGATTGCCATGCTTTCGTGAATATGCGGTGGCATTCCCGTGCGCGCATTGCAGCACTCGCTTACGGGCCAAGTCGCGCATAGATAGGGACTTGCTCCTGCCGGATGGTCGGCGGTGAATTGGTAATTGAGTAAGCAGGTAATTTGGTGGTAGCGGGTAACGATGGTGGCGGCGTGCGGGCACCAAATGTACGACGAGTAGGACCGTGTACCACCGGTAATGTGAATGTCTGGGCGGCGGGCGGATGGGAGATAGGCTACCTGTTTTCCATTTGATGCATTATGCTTAGTCACCAGTCCGAGTTTTGGCCTCACACTAATCCCTCTCCGTGTTCTCTGCCCTCGCCGCAGCGCAGCAAGGGATCAAGAGGGAAAGAGGCGCGAATGGCAACACTCGCGTACAGGCTAAGGCGCGCATAGAGAGGGACTTGCTCCTGCCGGATGGTAGGCGGGGAATTAGTAATTGAGTGAGCCGGTAATTTGGTGATAGCGGGTAACGATGCTGGCGGCGCGCGGGCACAAAATGTACGACGAGTAGGACCGTGTACGACCGGTAACGTGAATGTCTGGGCGGTGGGCGGATGGGAGATAGGCTACCTACCTTCCATTAGGAGCATCACGCTTAGTCACCAGTCCGAGTTTTGGCCTCACCCTAATCCCTCTCCGTGTTCTCTGCCCTCGCCGCAGCGCAGCAAGGGATCAAGAGGGAAAGAGGCGCGAATTGCAACACTCGCGTACAGGCTAAGTCGCGCATAGAGAGGGACTTGCTCCTGCCGGATGGTAGGCGGGGAATTGGTAATTGAGTAAACAGATGCATTGTTCGCTGGAAACGGCATGCGGTTCGTTTGTGGACGTCGTGGTCAGTGAAACTCGGCCTGCCGATGTCTTTGTCTCAAACTCACTCGACGGACCGTGGGAGCAGCTCGGGACGATAAAAGCCGAGGGGCTGCATCCCTCGTCCTCAACCGGGACCGATCCCCAGCGCTAACAAATTATCGTGTAGAGCAGAAACAAGGATTTGAAGAGCAAGCAATCTAATACGTTGGCAGTGGCTATCAAACGAGACGGCAATAGTCCTGGCGCGTTCCCAGGTGCATTTAGCCTCGTCTCCCCAATTGCGCATTCCCATGTGAATGGAGGAAACAGTTGTCTGAGAGAAAGCGTTCCGTTGGGAAGGCCGCTATAATCATCGTCCTGGCCGGCATATTACCTGGTTGGTATCTCTGGGGGTTCGTCCAGAATGCCAAATTGCATGGCGGTTTGTTCCGTGCTATTCGCTCCAATGACGCTGCATCGGTGAGGTCGCTTCTTAAGGGCGGCGCAGACCCAAATCAGCGTGAGCCGCCGCGTCGCCTGGTCGATCAGCCGGGCTTAATGGACAGGTTCCTTAACCCAGACCGGAAGATTGTGGGACCGACTCCTTTACTCGTGGCCCTTTATCATGTTGAGCAACTTCCATCCGGACAGAGTGAGATACGCTACAATCCCTCACCTAACGAAGAAATTGTACGGGCTCTTCTCGACAGCGGGGCGGATGCGAATGCCACGGATGACAATCGGACAACGCCATTGTTCTTTGGAGTGGCTTCCGGCAATACGCACGTCGTTGACCTGCTGCTCAAACATGGCGCGAAGATCAACCAATCGGGCACTGCTGGAATGTCGTTATTTTTTGCTTCCGCAAGCCAGGGCCGAATTGAGATGATGCAGTATCTCCTTTCGCATGGCTCAAGCGTCACGGAACGGAATGCATTGGGCGAAACTGCGCTTATTTCCACCGTCCGCTATGCTCGAATGCCAGACGCCGTAAAGTTTCTGCTCGATCAACATATTGATGTGAACGCACAAGATAATGCTGGAAAGACGGCCCTGTTTTACTCACGTCATCCTAGCGCCCACCTTGCTCCATCGCAAACCAAACACCTGCCGGATGTGATCGCGGAGCTTGTTCACGCGGGTGCACGATAGCTGATTTTGGCAACCCGGTTTTGACATTGGCGCACTCTTTTCGATCGTGGTGAGTGCGGGTTGGCCTTTAGGGGATCTGTTTACCGATGCCGAGGATGGTTACTTACTCAAGCTTCTTTTCACGATGACCAAAAAGCTCGAGCGCGTTTATCAGTACGTCTGCTTTCGACGGGCCGAAACCAGGCAACTTTACGATACGTTTGTGCAATACAGTGTCGGATGGGCCGTCAGCCCACAGGTCAGTCACGCGTCCATTGTGATTCTTCACCAGGTATGCGGCAAGCTCCATGGTTCGCTCGGCCATCATCTGGCCAAACCGATGTATGCCCGGTGGCTCGCGAAACACATTGATAAATGCCACCGGATCCATCGCTGCAATCTGCTTCATTTCAAGGCTGCCAAGCCGCTGGCTCAATCGAAAGGCGCCGATGAAGGCGAGTTCAGCGCGCATCTGCTGGTCGAACAGAGCGCCTAGAACAGGGCCTTCCACCACACTGGACAGAAAGGCGTCCGCTTCGGTTTTACCTGTTACCGATTTACCCTCCGCGCGGTTTGCAATCATGCGATCCAATCCACCCATATCAGTTCCACCTTCCCAATCTGCCATCTAGCGCGACTGGCGACGATCTTACCTGAATTGGGAGAGATATGCCAGAGCAGAGGGAAGAGGAAAGTGGGCTGAGGGATGAGTGCGGTTACCGGCACGTTATTTTTCAGCAGGCAAAAGGTGTGTGTGTTGGTGAATACCCAACAGTGAATGAAACCATAGTTTCTGGAGTGATAGAATGAGCCAGCAGCCCGACCACGTGATGGACGTGCCCGTGACACCACGCGAGGAGTACTTCTTCGATCTTAACGGCTTTATTATTCTGAGGGGCGTTCTTTCGCCTGACCATGTCTCGCAGATGAACTCTATTCTGGATCAGATAATCGCCCTTGAACCTCCTCTCATGGCGGGAGAATGGTACGGTGGCGTTCATGCGCACAGTTATGGCGGCGCGGAAGGTGTGAACCTTCAGCAGATTTACGAAGGCGGGGAGCCGTTCGAACGGTTGATCGATCATCCCGGCTGGTACGCAAAGGTCAAGCATTTCGTGGGTGGTGAAGGCACGTTTGATTATCACCACGGACCTTTGTTCATCGACGAGAACTTCGCGAATGTGCGCGGGCCTGGTGAGGCGATAGGTCTGCATTCAGGTGGCGCCGAGGGGTGTAAGCGGACGCAGTATCGGTTTCGCAACGGCAAATTCCACTGTGGCCAAATCAATATACTCATGGCACTAACGGATATCGGGCCAGGCGATGGGGCGACGATGGTGGTCCCGGCGAGCCACAAGGCGAACTTCTGGCACCCGCAAGCTGCGGAAGCGAGCATGCGTCCGGGTGAAGTGAAATCGGTAGATGGGGTGGAAGGCGCAATTGAAGTGCACCTGAACAAAGGAGATGCAATTCTGTTTGTGGACGCTATCTGCCATGGTTCGGCCAAGCGCGTTAATGCGGGAGAGCGGCGCATAGTCGTGTACCGATACGGTCCTAGCTGGGGCAATTTCCGCCACCCGTATGTTGTAACGCCAGAGCTTTATGAAAGGCTCACTCCCAGGCAGCGGAAGGTCGTGTGCCCGCAGCCTACTATTGCGCGTACGCCGAATAGGATTTAGCGGGGATAGGGACTAAGGGTTGGGGGTTAGGGAATGGAGCGGATTGAAATGCGCGTAAGATGCCCTCCGCGCAGAGTTTCGCAGACCCAGCTCCAGTGCGGTATCATTCCGGCATCCTGCAACATCCGCACCGCTTTGATGTCGCCTTGTGGGAGCGCAGCCGCCAAGCCAGAACAATTAGTTGTGGGGTCCGGGCGTCCGTCCTTCGAACTATCGCGCTCACGGCGTCGGGCGTTGGTGCATGCTCGACAGATACGCGCTAATCCGTCTGGAGCCTGCGCTGAGCCGTTAAATGCGGCTTCACCAAGATCTTTGCAACACACGGGGCAAGTCTTCCTGGTTATCAGAGACATGTACGCCCCTCCGCCTCGTAGGTCATGCAGATTAGCGCCACAAACCTCGCTAAAGCCAGTTGGTTCCTTGTTTTTATGGGCTAGATCTTACCATAATGAGTCCACTGTGCACACGAAATATTGCTGATTGAAACGGCGAACGTGCCGAATATTCGCTTTCGATTCACCGGGAGTAGCACTCTTAGCAGCAGCAGTTGGCAACGCGCTTTTCGAGCGAAAGATCACCTCTCCCTGGCGACTTGGTATCCAGGGCGAATCCAATGGCGGATTACAGGTCGGCGTGCAGATGACGCAGCACCCTGAGATGTGGGGAGCTGGTGTGATCGGGGTGCCGCTTCTCGATATGTTGCGTATCGAGCAGATCGCGGCGGGAGCATCGTGGGCAGGTGAATACGGTCAGTCGTCTGTCCCCGAAGAACGCGCATTTCTTGCGTCCATCTCGCCGTATCACAATCTTAAAGCAGATGTGGATTACCCCGAACCGTTCATCTATACCACTAACAAGGACGATCGGGTTGGCCCGGCCCATGCACGCAAGTTTGCGGCGCTGATGGAGGAGCTGGGTAAGCCTTTCTATTTCCTTGAGATCCTGGAAGGCGGCCATTCAAACGGCGCAGATATCAAACAAAGAGCCTCAACATCCGCGACGATTTTCAACTATTTAACAAAGAAGCTGATGGATCACAACTAAGGATTTACCCTGATTTATTAAGGGACTCTGCCAGGTTTTTTGGCGCTGTTACCAGTCTTTGTGAGCCCCTGGCATTTATTATTCACGCATGGTACGGGCGCCGCATCCCGTTCACTTAAGCCAACGATAGCCGCCCCAAAGGACCAGAAGAACGCAGAGTTCCAAAAGTACGATGCCACTTATTGTTCGTGTATGCGGACCGTTGAAGTTGTCTGCCATAGACAATGCCGCGCCCATAAAGCACAGAAAGGCAGCCACTAGAAACGAACCAAGCGCTGTCAAAGCGATTAAGACACGAGCAATTTTGACGATCATTTGTCTGGCCTCCGGGCTGACAGCATCGCGAAGTGACGAATATTGACTAACAGCTTCTGAGTATATCGATTCATACGTATATTCTGCATCAAAGGGATCACGCCGTCACAAAAATCAGTTCCTCGATAATGATGTTGCTCTTGAAGTCGTAAGTAATCTACTCGGCTCCCTCCCGGCACTTATCTTGATTCACAGGTGAAGATTGCGCACGACGAGCAAACAAGCGGTAGGTGATACGCACGAATTGATCACGGCGTGCGTGCTGGACCCTCACCCCACCTCTCCCTTCTCCGCTCGCAAGCTCGCAGGGAGAGGGGCCAATGCACCGCCTACCGGACACAGCCCGATTATCTCTAGCGCTATGAAACAAGATAAGTCCCGGCAGAGGCGCAATTGCCTCGTGGCCGCAACCTCGATAAAGGGATATTTCATTGAGCAAAACTCTCCTTACGTTCTGCCCCGTGCTTCATGTTTTAATAGTGATCGGTTGCTGCTTTTGCTGCACAGCACATTCGGAGACCTTTAATGTCGATCAGAAGACCGCACTTCGCGTTATCAACTACTACAGAAAACTGGCAGGGCTGCCAAAGGCGCGATTGGATGCGAGGCTGTGTCGCGCAGCACAACGCCATGCGGACTATCGTCTCCGGAATACAACCTTGCGCGAGGACGCACACTCAGAATCCGCGGATGCACACGGATTTACCGGTGAATCGTTTACAGACCGCCTGCAGGCTGCAGGTTATGAACTTCAGCAAGGATCGTTTGGTGAATGTATATCGGAAGGTGAGAGCACAGCAGTCGGTTCCGTCGACGCGTTGATCCGGGTCCCTTACCACAGAATTGAATACCTATTGGGTGGGAGTATGGAAGTTGGTATCGGCGTTGCAACAGGAAATGCCTCGGATTCTAAGGCAACGCGCATTAATTACAGCATCACCTTTAGGCCATCGGATTGTTGCGGTCTTATAGTGTAGTTCCAATCTGGGTGCCATGTATTGCGCTCGATGTTGAGGCTGTTCATTTCTGCCTCG
>CAIXIX010000233.1 GCA_903919615.1 uncultured Chthonomonas sp. | reverse complement strand
GCTTAAACGCGTAAAATAACAGGTAATGCCCGCTGCCGGAGTATAGCTCCGGCAGCGCACACGAGAGATTGTCGTCTGAAAGTATTTCACTACCCCAATGCACCTCTGCGAAATTGTCAAGTCCAGAGTAGAATCCAAATCATAAAGATGGTTTCATATGGCCAATCCTAACACGCGGGAGGGCGTACATAGCAATCCGCCGTCCGGTCAGAAGGGGCGGTTCCAGCGGTCACAGGTGGTCGATTGGCTGTTTCGTAACATCACCTTTGCATTTGCAGTTTCAACTGTTCTCGCTATTGCAGGCATCGCTGTTACGTTGTACAGCGCCTCGCACCTGAGCCTTCAGCACAATCATCTGTCGTTTTACTCAATTCACGGTGTTGCCGCGAGCAGCACACCAATATATTGGGACCCCGTAGCCGCTGATGGCGATAAGCTAATCGGTGACGTATATCGCGCAATGCCCTTCGTGTACGGTACCCTCGTTACCTCCCTGATTGCCCTTATCATTGCGGTTCCAATTGGCGTAGGGTCTGCAATATATCTATCTGAGATTGCCCCCAAATGGCTTAGCGCACCAATTTCGTTTATGATCGAAATGCTAGCAGCGGTACCAAGTATTGTCTACGGCTTTTGGGCTCTCGTTTATCTCGTTCCCAAGCTTCAGATGTCCGATTCGGTAGGCAATGCAGTCGGGATCGAAAGCTGGCTGAATCGCAACTTCGGTCACATTCCGCTTTTCGCTCGCGCTCCCGATTCTGGCAGCGGAATGGACTTTCTTGCAGCCGGACTGATACTGGCGCTCATGGTGCTTCCATTTATTACCGCAGTCTCGCGAGATATTCTCAGAACAGTGCCCCATTCACAGCGCGAGGCCGCATTGGGGCTAGGCGCGACGCGTTGGGAAACAATACATTCTGTCGTTTTACGCTATGCGAGCGGCGGCATTATCGGCGCAGTTATGCTTGGTCTTGGCCGCGCAATCGGCGAGACAATGGCTGTAACGATGGTAATCGGTTCAAAGATAAACCTGCCAACGCGAGGCGATGCATCGAGCTTTTCACTGTTTCGGCCCGGTTACACAATGACCTCGGTTCTGGCCGATCAGTATCCAAATGCAAACTCCGATCTTCACGTTTCATCCCTCGCTGAAATTGCTTTTACGCTGTTTGTCGTTACGATGGTCGTTAATGGGCTCGCCCGCGGCCTTGTCTGGTTTACGGCGATGCGCACTGGCGGAATTACAAAGTCCGACACAAGTATCAAATTAAGGAGGCTGCTTTCGATAGCCGTTCGAGGCGCCGCTCTCATTGCTGTCGCATCATTATTTGGAATTCAAATCTACAGCGATATGGCTTCGCATGGGATTAAGGGCCTGCTGGGCGGAGCCGAGCTGATTGGCTTTGGAGCCGTAACGCTCATTGCGGCCGGCATCGTCATACCCGGCACGCGGCACTACATAGCGTGGCGTAACCTTTCGAATCTCGCTGGTCTGGCGCTTTGCTGTTTGTGTACGGCCGCGGCATGCGGCGCCCTGGCTCTATTGTTCGTTTACGTCTTGAAAGCTGGCACAGGAGCGCTAAATTGGCAGTTTTTCCATCGGCCCGATGCAATGAAGCCAGAGGCAGGAGGAATGCTCCATGCCGTAGCTGGCACGGTTGAGCTAATTCTAATGGCCAGTGTTCTTGGCGTTCCTATGGGTGTGCTTGGAGGCATCTATCTGGCGGAGTTTGGCAACAACAGGTTGGGATTCTGGATTCGGTATGCCACCGACCTACTCAATGGGGTTCCATCAATTGTCTTAGGTATATTTGCCTATACGTTGGTCATAGCTCTGAGGACCGTACTACACGCGCCTCCGGGTGGCGCGACCTATCAGGGCTATGCCGGAGGCTTTGCCCTGGGGGTAATGATGATTCCTACCGTTATGCGCACCACAGAGGAGCTCGTAAGGCTCGTTCCTCCCGGAATACGTGAGGGATCTTTAGCGCTCGGAGCAACGCATGCCAGAACTGTCTGGGGCGTGGT
Organism: uncultured Chthonomonas sp.; assembly: GCA_903919615.1. GTDB lineage: Bacteria > Armatimonadota > Chthonomonadetes > Chthonomonadales > Chthonomonadaceae > CAIXIX01. Next base: position 23,887 of record CAIXIX010000233.1, on the reverse strand, counting down.
TCTGCCTGCCGCTCGTGGCGGCATTGTCACCGGTATACTGCTTGCAATTGCTCGTGTGGCGGGCGAAACTGCGCCACTGCTGATGGTAGGCTGCAACAGTCAGCTCTGGAATATCAATCCCAAAGAGGCTGTCGCCTCCCTGCCAGTACAGATCTATGTTCTGCGCGATTCGGTCGAGCCGTTAGCCCTGCACCAATCATGGGGTGTCGCTGTGGTGCTTATGCTAATGGTGCTCGTCTTTAATGTATTCGCTCGTTTCCTTACGAGATCTAAGTATGCACCGCACTAGTTACAAGCATGTGTTCAGATTTTTAGATATATGCCGCATGCCGGGTGAAGGAGCTAATGACTGATAAACTAGAATCGGATCTGGCTGCAAGTCGAATCGCAGTGCGCAACATGAACTTTTTCTATGGGAAGTTCCAGGCGCTGCGCGATATCAATATCGACGTTCGCAGCAATGAGGTGACTGCGCTTATTGGTCCATCGGGCTGCGGCAAGTCTACCTTTCTTCGTGCTCTTAACCGGATGAACGATCTCATTCCGAGCGCGCGCGTCGAGGGGACCGTCACTCTGGATGGCGCAGACATCTATGCGCGTGGGGTCGACGTTGTTGCGCTTCGCAAGCGAATAGGCATGGTGTTTCAGCGACCCAATCCGTTTCCGATGACCATCTGGGACAACGTGGCGTACGGACCACGGCTTCACGGCGAACGAAACCGAGCGCGATTGGATGAGATCGTTGAGAAGAGCCTTACGGCAGCCGCTCTGTGGGAGGAAGTTAAGGGGTCTCTAACCAAGTCCGCTTTCGACCTCTCTGGCGGTCAGCAGCAGCGATTGTGCATCGCACGAGTGCTGGCCGTGGACCCCGAAGTCATCTTGATGGATGAACCGTGCTCTGCGCTCGATCCCAATTCAACCTACCGGATCGAGCAGCTTATGGACGATATGAAGAGTCACTATACAATCATTATCGTCACCCACAACCTTCAGCAGGCAGCGCGGGTTTCGGAACGAACAGCCTTCTTCTTGAAGGGTGAGATGATCGAATGCCGAAAGACCTCTGATCTGTTTGCTCAGCCACTCGATAAACGTACTGAGGACTATGTACAGGGTCGATTTGGGTGATACCGGCTTTGAACCAAAGGCTTATCGCACTTCACTTTGAGCAAACTGTTTTAGGGCTTCCGGAGTAAGATGAGAAACCGCTGTAAAGCGAAAACCGCGGTTGTTCCAGGTTATGGCGTCGAGGTGCCCATCCAGATTTTCAAATGCGGACCGTCCCCGCAATTCAATTCTCCGCCAATTCGAGGGCACCTGTAGTGGGCCAGAAGCCCCTCGTTGTACAAATACTGATACGGTCTCAATTCCATCGCTATACAGAAAATGTTCTGCTGTCTGACCGTTGATGAGAGACGTCGACTTCTGTACCAGCGAGAACCCGGGATCGGCCTGGGCATTCAAGCCTGTATCTACATATTTCGACGGGATAATTCGCGTGCGAAGTGGAGATTGAACCGCGATTGGCGGCTTTCTCTTAGCCCCATGAACGTTAACTGCCTTGAATTCTGAGGCGTTCACGAATGTCGGAAACTGAATGTCTGTATAGGCGACCATCTGGGCAAGTATCCCGTCCGTGTAATGTGTCTCTATCCGGAGGGTTTTAAATGTCTGGCAGTCGATCCATCGACGCTGCGAACTCTTCCCCGCGCATTTAGGTGTCAAATCGAGAACATATGTCTTTCTGTCAGCCACCCTTGCACGCTCTGGAGCGAGACTTAACGTGTAGTTCGCTTTGATCAGGGATTCGACTTCACTATCCATTTGACCTGGCGTAGCGGGAATACTCGTGCCTGTCATACTGTTACCGGTAGGATCGTACTGCCAGTTTGTTTCTCCGTCGTAAGTGACTATTCTCCCATTAGCTTCTACTGGGAGCTCATATTCCATCCTGTACTTGCCATGCGAGCCTTGTACAACGCGCGCCTTGACCGTATGAACCACTCCGTGCCGCCGCCAGGTGAACACCATATTGGCTCGCATTGGAATGTTCGAACCCGCGGTTATTGAGCGATGCAAAATTGTCTTTGACACTTCGGTGTCGGCCGAAGTTGATACACTCACTGCCGCGAACAGTGAGATCACGGCGCAAAATCGCGTCAGGCAGATTAGCTTTGAAAATTTCGTCATCTCGGTAAAGTATCAATGGGCAGTTGTCGGTGACCATCGTTCTGCGCGTGACGTGGCATCGGCGAGAGTTTCTTGTTGCACGCCACAATCGTCTGCTGTCGCCGAAATGCTTTGAACTGCATGCATCGACTCCATTGCGTCTAGTTCATCAGCGGAAGGCAAGGCGTTCTTGTGGGCAGCGGTTACAATTCCAATTCCTTCGTGTATCGCTGGGACTTCCGTTCGATGAGATTTGGAGAACGTCAGCCACATCAGGAAACAGCTCGTAGCGACAGCCATTATAGCCGATCTTCCGAGCATATTCACGCCCTTCCTTATCGGCTGCATATGCACCGCTCTTCGTAAATCAGTCAGTGCGCGGTACCTGGCCGGGGCGACATCCGGCGCATGCATAGATCTCAACACATTGATCGCAGAGCGCACGCGCCGCAACTCTAATTTGCAAACTGCACATCGATCCAGATGTTCAGCGACAAGAACCGAATCTGTCGCTGATGTGCGACCCGCAATATAGTCTGGCAAAAGCCCTTGAACTTTTATGCAGTTTGTCATCTAAGATACCTCCGCCGCGGTGTTAACCGCTGAAAACACTCCTGCTGGCTTAACAGGTCGATACTCGATCATCCGTTCCAGCCTTCTGATCGCAGTGCATTTCTGAATGCAGTCCTGGCCCGATGAAGGCGCGACTTTACCGTTCCGAGCGGTATTCGCATCATTTTACTTATCTCTTCGTATTCAAATTGCTCAATATCGGCCAATACAACAATCTGTCTCTGATCCTCAGTTAAGGCCGCGAAAGCCTTCGCTACGGGCTCTGATAATGTAGAGTCTAGAAGAATCGCTTCAGGATTATATCTATCATCTGGTACATCAAGTGACTCTTCGCCATCCCCCCAAATGCCTGAAGAAATACTTTCAGCCTTGTGTCGCTTATTCCGTCGGATCATGTCGATCCGTGTCGTAGTCATCACCCGGTACATCCACCTCAGCATTGTCGTTTCGCCGCGAAACTGGTGAAATGAACGAAATCCTTCCATGGTCGCTTCGCTGAGGAGATCCTCCGCATCGTGAACGTTGCCGGTAGTGTGATAGGCGTATTTCCAGAGAGGTTCCCAGCACTCCTCCAACAACGCCTCAAATGCCGCAAGGCGATCCTCCGAATCGGCGACGCGCGTTCGCCTTCGCCATATCCATAGACGCGATATGCCTGTAGATCCGGCAATTCTAGCCGATCCAGCAGTATCGGTTTCTTTCCACGGCGGCATCAGACTGGCGATTCTCCTCTCAACAGTTGGACCCATACCTATCACTTCCAGACTTTGGGTGCGGCGCGTTGCAATTGGCGAGTAGTTCCCTCAATCATCGCGAACGCAATTTAGTAACGTAGGCGCAATCGATACTTGAAAAGTTCCACCAAGACGCGTCCGGCTCAACGGAACTAATTGACAGTCAGTTTGCGCCATAGCCGCCAAGGCACGACAGAAGAGTTCGGGACTATCGCGAATCTAACATACACAGCTGTCGGCGTCGGGATCAATCGGTTAAACACATATGGAAATCGTCGCCTTTGCTTTGCGTCGCCCATACACTTTCTTAGTGATGGCGGCGCTCATTCTTATACTCGGCATCGTTACGATCCGTACAACACCCACGGATATTTTCCCCGGCATTGACATTCCCGTTGCCAGCGTTATATGGGCCTATGCAGGCGCATCACCAACCGATATGGAGAAGCGCATCGTAACGATCGCAGAACGATCTTACACCACCTCCGTCAACGATATTCAGCACATCGAGAGCCAGAGCATGCCCGGTGTTAGCGTCATTAAGGTCTTCTTTCAGCCAGGAGCCAAGGTCGAAGGCGCTGTAGCGCAGTTAACTGCGACATCTCAAACCATTCTGAAACTGCTTCCGCCTGGAATCACCCCGCCCCTGATTATTCAATTCAATGCGAGCAGCGTTCCTATTATTCAGCTCGGTCTAAGCAGTAAAACCCTGACGGAACAGCAGATCTACGACCTCGCACAGAACTTTGTTCGTGTGCAGCTTTCCACTGTGCAGGGTGCGGCTACACCTTCACCTTATGGTGGAAAGCCGCGTCAAATTATGATTGATCTAAATCAGCAGGCTCTGCAGGAGAAGGGCCTCACTGCATACGACGTGTCGGCTGCGATTAACGCCCAGAATCTGATCCTGCCTGCCGGCACTGCGAAGATGGGCTCGAGGGAGTACACCGTCAGCATCAACAGCAGTCCAGATACAGTGGCAGCCCTCAATGATCTGCCAGTGAAGAAAATCAACGGAGCGGTGATTTACCTGCGCGACGTTGCGACTGCCCATGATGGATTTGCTGTTCAGACCAACATAGTCAATAAAGACGGCAGGAGGGGATGCCTGCTAACAGTTCTGAAAGCCGGAAATGCTAGCACTTTGAGCGTGGTCGAACGCGTCAAGAATCTGATTCCGACCATTCGAGCCACTCTTCCGCCTGGAGTTGATTTGGAGGTGATGGCGGATCAGTCGTTTTTTGTAAAGGCTTCTGTAAACGGTGTCGTAAAAGAGGCGGTGATCGCGGCAGTGCTGACCGCAATTATGATTCTACTGTTTCTTGGAAGCTGGCGCAGCACGCTGATCATCGCTGTTTCAATCCCGCTTTCTATTCTTGCCTCAATTGTGATACTCGGCGCACTGGGGCAGACTTTAAACGTGATGACGCTCGGCGGATTGGCGCTTGCTGTTGGCATTCTCGTGGACGATGCTACCGTCGCCATAGAAAATATGCATCATCACCTTGGCATGGGAAAATCCCTTACCAGAGCGATTCTAGACGGTGGCGCACAGATCGCAGTTCCCACACTGGTGTCGACCTTGTCTATCTGCATCGTGTTTGTATCTGTCGTTTTTCTCACTGGCCCAGCCCGATTCCTGTTCACCCCCATGGCTCTCGCCGTTGTTTTTGCGATGCTGGCGTCCTATCTCTTATCCAGAACATTAGTGCCAGTGCTTGTGAAGGCGCTGCTTCAGCATGAATTGCACCTCTATCAAGTCGATGCATCCGGTGCGCATGTTGTAGTGAGTGCGGGTTTGATCTGGGCTATGCACCAGAAATTTAACGATCGTTTCGAAAGTATGCGCGCGTCGTACACGCATGCTCTGTCACGCGCTATATCATCGCCTGGCAAGGTTGTCTTCATTTACGCAGCGCTATTCATCGGTACATTCATCCTGGTTCCTTTTATCGGACAGGATTTCTTCCCGTCCGTAGATGCTGGTTCATTTAGGCTGCATGTTCGCGCTCCCGCCGGCACTCGCGTTGAGACGACCGAGAGGCTGTTTCACGATGTCGAGGCTCAGATTCGAAAAACGATACCGCCCCGTGAGCTCGAGCTGGTCCTGGATGATATCGGTTTACCGGTTGGAGGAGTTAACCTTGCTTATGCGACGACGGGCTCGATTGGGCCGTCTGACGGAGAAATCCTTGTCACCATGCATGAGAATCATGGGCCAACGGCGCGCTATGTGGCGGAATTACGAGACAGGCTGCCTTCGCTTTTTCCACAATTGGTCTTCTTCTTTCAGCCTGCAGATATCACAACACAGATACTGAACTTCGGCCTGCCTGCGCCAATCGATATTCAAGTGACAGGAAGCTCACACCTTAATCTGGCACTGACAAAGACCATTGAAGATCGAGTACGGCGCATTCCTGGCGCGGTGGACGTGCACATTCACCAGGTCGTCGATATGCCGGAGCTGAGGGTAAACGTCGACCGCGAGCGGGCTCAGGACATTGGCCTACAGCAGCGCGACGTTGCCAATAATCTGCTAATCAGCTTAAGCAGCAGCGGGCAGGCGTTTCCCAACTTCTGGCTGGATCCGGGCAACGGAGTCAGCTACCTGGTGGCTGTTCAGACGCCTCAGAACAGTATCTCCGACATCGCAACCCTTCAGGACACGCCAGTACTACAGGGCGCCAATATCCGTGCGGAGCCGCTTAACAACATTGCGTCGATACGTCGGCAGGTTACATCCGAGGTAATCAACCATTACAATGTGCTGCCTGTCTATGATATCTACGCCAATGTTCAAGGCAGGGATCTTGGTGGCGTAGCCTCAGACATTTCGCGCCAATTAGCGAGTCTCAAAGGCCACTTACCAGCCGGAACTGCTGTTACCGTGCGGGGGCAGGTGGAGAGTATGACCGGGTCATTTATCGGCCTCGGGACAGGAATCGTCTTTTCGATACTCTTCATCTACCTGCTAATGGTAGTGAATTACCAGTCGCTAATTGATCCCCTTATCATCATAACCGCTCTACCTGGCGCACTTACTGGAATTATCTGGATGCTGTTTACCACACACACCACATTCAGTGTGCCCGCTTTGATGGGCGCCATCATGTGCGTTGGCGTTTCTACGGCCAATAGCATCCTGGTTGTAACCTTTGCAAATGAGCGGCGTGCCGAGGGCGACAGAGCCGTAGCTGCAGCAATTGCCGCTGGGAGTACGCGCATTCGTCCCGTTTTGATGACGGCGGCCGCGATGATCATCGGCATGGTGCCGATGGCCCTTGGGCTCGGGGAGGGTGGAGAGCAGAACGCGCCACTCGGGCGCGCAGTTATAGGTGGTCTCTGCATGGCCACCGTTTCAACGCTGCTGTTTGTACCGGTCATATACACGATACTGCGCCGTAAAGAACCGCGGCGAGTCGAAGATATCTCAGTCGATTCAGTTTAAGGAGTCTGGTTATGGAAAATCACCCTGCCGATCAAGACCAACTAGATGAAAGCGATATACCAATCCACGACGCGCATAACTCGGAACGAGGTAGCAGCCTGCCGGATGGCAGCCTGTCGCCCCGGTCGGCGTTCAAAGCTCCCGCACTGCTTATTGTTTTGATGATTGTTCTCCTCGTTCTGGGTATCGTTCCCAGAATGCGGCAGCAGAAACTGCTGGCTCAGCTAGATCCTCAGGGCATGCCGAAAATTCGCAGTGTCACGGTAAACACAGCTGTAGCCACTACTAACAACGGCTTTACGCAAATCACACTGCCTGGAAATGTGCAGTCTATCAATGAGACAACGATCAATGCTCGCACCACGGGATATCTTCGAGTGCTCAATGCGGATATCGGCTACCGCGTGCGTGCCGGTCAGGTACTGGCAATCATTGAGGCGCCCGATCTCGATCAGCAGCTAGTGCAGGCATCCGCAGACGCAAGCCGATCTCGAGCTGGTCATGAACAGGCAAAAGCAGATGTTGTGAGAAACGAGGCAAATGTAGCTCAGGCACAATCTGAGATTGTGCGCCTTCAATCCAATCTTGAATCGGCTCGAGCCACGGTCATACATGCAAATTCGCGTTTGATCGCCGCGCTTGGTTCGGTGTCTGAGGCGCAAGCGAGAGTTCAGCAGTCTGAAAAACGGCTGGTCGGCCTACAAGCCGATTATCAACGAACCCGGACCCGACTTACGCTCGCAGCAACCACACTAAACCGCTGGAAAGAGCTTGCAAGGGGAGGTGCAGTTTCAGGCCAGGATCTGGACGAGTCTCAGGCTACCTATGACGTTAGTCTTGCCGATGTTAACTCCTCTCAAGCAGCCGTCGATTCAGGTATTGCAGATACGGGGGCTGCGCGAGCAGTCCTCTCAGCGAGAGAGGGTGACGTTCTGGCTGCTCGAGCCGATGTCACCTCGGCTCAGCAGCAGGTAAAGGCGGCTGAGGCGGCAATAGAGTCCGGCAAAGCTGGCGTTGCAGCGGTAGCGGCGGGAGTCGTCGCTGCTCGTGCGTATGTGGCCGCAGCCAGCGCTGGTGTCGATTCAAGCAACGCGAATGTACACCGGTACGCAGCACTGCGCTCGTTTGAGCGTGTAACCGCACCTTTTGACGGAGTGATTACCGCTCGTAATGTAGACGTCGGCGCCTTAATTAATGCGGCGAGCGCAGGAGGCTCTATCGCGGGTTACGACCCAAGTACGACCGTGCCTAAGTCCGGTATGCTTGGGATTGCAAGAACTGATATTCTTAGAATCCAGGTTCCGATTCCTCAGACATACGCGACAGAGATCAAGCAAGGTCAAACAGCATCGGTCACGATCCGCGAGATGCCGGGCAGGTCCTACACAGCCACGGTCTTCTGGGTTTCTGGGGCGCTCGACGCCTCATCTCGCACAAGGATGGTCGAGCTTCGGCTTCCCAATCCAGATAACAGCGTGGTACCGGGCATGTACGCTCGAGCGACACTTAGTCTGCACAACCCCGAGTGTGTCTGCCGAATACCTGCTTCTGCGCTTATCGTGGACGCAGATGGTTCGCGTGTTGTGGTTCTCGATACTAAGCGAGCCATCCATTTCGTCCATGTCAGGCTTGGGCGTGACCTGGGAAAAGAGGTTGAAGTAACGTCGGGGCTTAGGGGCGGGGAAGCGCTGGTTCTCGATCCATCACTCGACCTATACGACGGACAGCACGTGGAGATCGCAAATGCAAATGGGTCGATATAGAAGATCTTTACCTAGCCGGACGGGTATTAGCCCGGCCGCGAACTCTATTCTGCCCGCGCGTCGGGAAAATCGCAGTCATTTGATACCCGGAGGCCCAGGTTGCTTCAGAAGTCACATCCGTCGAGGTTTCGACCCGGCATACGTATCAGGCTATCACCGTCCGCGATCGTGCTGGGGGCATCGCTTTGTATCGGTACGCAATGCTGCTGTTCCGCAGGGGCACAGACGGCACTGCCTGTCGGCGGACAGCAGATATCGATCCCACTGGGTCCGCCCGTTACTGCCCCAACACACACTCAAATGCGTCCGATCTCTGGGCAAACATCGCCGGTAAGGCCCCTCGATGTCTCACCTGGATTGGCCTACATAAGGTCACATTTTGGAACAGATCACGCACTTACGCTGCCCGAGGCGATATCTGTAGCCTTGTCTAACAATCGGTCTCTCGCATTTGCTGCAGAAGCGCTATACAGCGCGGATGCGAAAGTGTCAGAGTCTGATGCTGCTTTTTTGCCGACACTTAATGCCGGACCGGCCGATGTCTTTCTCCATGATCAAAACCGTGGCAGCTTCGTGATACAGGCCACTCTTCCGGTCGATGTATCGGGCTTGCTTGCCGCAGCGCGAGATCAGGCGCAATTTCAGGACATCACTTCAAGGCTCGATTACAATCGTTCCAGAAATCAAGTCGTGTTCGAGGTTGCGCAGGCATTCTACGACGTGCTTCGTGCAAAGGCTCTTGTAACTGTTGCCGTTGAAAATCAGCAGGACACACGTGAGAGGCTTCGAGATGCGATAATTCGATACACCGGCAAACAGGTTGCCTATCTCGATGTGGTGAGGGCACAGACCGATGCGGCCAACTCCGAAAAGGTTGTAATTGCCGCGAAGAATACCCTGAGTGTAAGTGTTGGACTGCTTAACAGCAAAATGGGGCTGGACATAACTATCCCAACCCGCATTGACGAAGCACATGCGCTGGAAATGCCTCCAGGAATCATAGATGCGCCGGATATATCCGCTATGGACGTAGTGACAGGACCATTGCCCGATGCACCCGCGCCTGCACCGGGAGTTGCAGATATTGCGTCCGCTGGTGCAGTGCAGAAACGATCAGCAGAGGCGATCGCACTTGCAATGTCCGAGGTAGATGCCCCGGAATTTCGCGGCGTACTCACTGAGGCAATCGCCAACAGGCCAGAAATAATGCAGGCAGAAGCGCAGATATCGGCCGCGAAAAAAGGCATTCAGATAGCACGAAGGAGCACTATGCCTTCGCTAGGCGTATCGGTTGGCTACTACAGCATTCGCAGCTCCACGGGCACGCCGATCAACGAACCTGAAGCGATTGTCGGGTTGAATATCCCCCTCTACGATGCGGGAGTAGCGCGGGACCGAGTGAAACAGGCTCGTGCAGAAGTGGCGGCTTCAATCACTGCGAAGCGGGATGTAACCGACCACATCGCGCTTGAGGTGCAGCAAGACTACCTGGGGCTAGTGCAGGCGCGAGATCAGGTAGCGGTTGCCAATCAGGCAGTAGTTCAGGCGCGCACCGCTTTCAGCATCGCCCGGGTACGTTACAACGCTGGAGTTGGGTCGCGAGCCGGGCTATCACCGCTGCTTGAGTTCGCAGATGCACAAGCAGCTCTCATCCTTGCTGAGACAAATCGGGTAAACGCACTGTATGATTACAATGCCGCGCGCGTGGGACTTGACAGGTCCACTGGGAGATTTGCATACCTGAAGTCGGGACCTGGCTTTATATCGCCCCCGTCAGATAGTGTGCTTCGTAAAGGCCACTAACGACCAACAGCCACTGAGGCAATTTTTGGGTGCAGCTGTTTATGGAGCATCTGCACCCAATGAATTGTACCTTCCACAATCTTCTGCTTTACTCCAGACAGAGTCCGCCGACCGATCTATTTATCAACCTGCACCCGGCAGGTTAACTACATTTTTGTATTTCGTGGAGATATTTCGTCATTTATAGAAATATGCCTTGACATTGCCGCTTTGCACAGGTATTATCATTTCAATATTTCGCGAAATGAGGATGCGTATGAAGTTGATATTGACGGATCGGTTGGACGCGGCGGCAATGTTCAAAGCCCTCGGCGACCCAACTCGCCTGCACATCTTCGAGTTTCTACGTTCCTGTTGCTGCCCGGTTGCACTTGATGAGACCGGAGATGTGCGGCCCGTTACTGGGCCGACAGTCGGCGAGGTGTGCTGCCATGTTACGGGCGCGGAACAGATCAACTCGAAGATATCGCATCACCTAAAAGAGCTGCGCCTGGCCGGCCTGATTACCGTTGAACGACGTGGAAAGAACATGATATGCGGTGTCAACCGGCAGGCTCTAACTGAACTCGCAGATTACCTGCGCGGCACGGACGGTGGCAGCGACTCCTGCTGCTGAAGGAAACAACAATGTCCAACACAATTAAACTAACCGATCGAGATGATGTGCGCCAGTTGGTGCGCGAAAAATACGGTGCGGCAGCGCTAACTGTTCTTAGCGGTCAGGGAGCCGCATGCTGCGGCGGCAACGCCGGTGGCGGGAGCGAATGCTGCAGTGGCGGAGATGCGATAACTGGCGGTCTTTACGATAGCGTCGATGCGTCGAGCATTCCCGAGGCAGCGCTTCTTGCTTCGCTTGGGTGCGGCAACCCGACCGCGCTGGCTCAATTGAACGCCGGCGAAGTCGTTCTAGACCTTGGTTCGGGCGGCGGCATCGACGTGCTGCTTTCGGCAAAGCGCGTTGGTCCTACAGGTTTCGTGTATGGATTGGATATGACCGATGAGATGCTGGCTCTCGCGGAAAAGAATAGATCAGATGCGGGCGTGCAGAACGTTCAGTTTATGAAGGGGCATATCGAAGAGATACCCCTGCCCGATAACAGCGTGGACGTGATTATTTCCAACTGTGTCATCAACCTCTCCGCCGACAAAAGCGCCGTCTTGCGCGATGCTTTTCGTGTTCTGAAACCGGGCGGCAGGTTCGCCGTTTCCGATGTGGTCGTTGAAGGCGAACTGCCTGAAGCGGTTCGAAGGGACCTGGAGGCTTACGTCGGATGTATTGCAGGCGCACTTGAAAAGGGCGACTATCTTAACAGGTTATCCGGTGCGGGCTTCATAAACACATCAATTGAGCCGACCAGACGCTATAAACTTGCGGACCTCGAGGCGACATCTTGTTGTTCCGCTGAAGTCGCTGCGCTTTCAACAGAAGAGAAGGCCGCGATAGATGGCCGAGTGATGGGTGCGTTTATCCGCGCTGACAAACCAGCGGCCGAAACTGAAACCGATTTGTGCTGCGGAACAGATTGTTGCTCAGAAGGCATGCAGACAGAAGCAGGCTGCTGCGATGACGCGTGCTGTGGGGAAGAGACCGCTGCAGATGCTTCAGATTACCGGTTGGTTCAGGTGTTTGACCCTGTTCTCTGTTGTTCCACAGGCGTATGTGGTCCATCTGTAGATCCCGCGCTCGTTCAAATTGCAGGTGATTTGGGCTTGCTCCGCCGCCTCGGTGTGAAGGTCGAGAGATTCAACCTGGGGCAGCAGGCGAACGAGTTTGTGAGTCGCCCCGCCATCCTCGGCGAGCTTCAGAAAAATCCGAATGCGCTCCCAATCGTCATGATAGACGGAGAGATTGTAAGTGTCGGAGCATATCCGTCGAAGGAACTGCTTGCAAACCATCTGGGCATCAGCGACATAGATAGATCGGCCGGTATTCCGTTGACAGCACGACAGGACACAAAGTAGTCGTCCATCAGGATGCGGAGCAATACCATGTGGGCCGATTCACTAACCCAGAGATATCTCTTCTTTACAGGCAAGGGCGGTGTTGGCAAAACCTCACTTTCCTGTGCTGCTGCGCTGCAGCTTGCCACTATGGGACGGCGAGTGCTCATCGTAAGCACAGATCCGGCTTCCAATCTAGACGAAACACTTCAAGTTTTGTTGAGCGCTGATCCGACTCCTGTTCCGAGCGTCGAACGCCTATGGGCTGCGAACCTCGATCCAGAAGAGGCAGCGCAAAGATATCGAGACCGGGCCGTCAATCCATATCGCGGCCTCCTGCCGGATGCGACGATCCGTAACATGGAAGAGCAGCTTTCAGGCGCGTGCACAACCGAGATTGCAGCGTTTGACGAATTCACAAGGCTGCTTGCTGGCGATGCAGTCAGCTCTGAGTTCGATCATGTCGTTTTCGATACAGCCCCGACCGGTCATACTCTTCGCCTGCTGAGCCTTCCAGCGGCGTGGAGTGGTTTCATCGATACAAATACCACGGGGGTAACTTGCATCGGGCCGCTTTCTGCGCTCAAGCAGCAGGATGCTCTCTACAAGCAATCGCTGGAAACACTCAAGGATGGATCGCGGACACTTGTTGTACTGGTTGCGCGTCCGGACGAATCCAGTCTGAAGGAGGCTGCCCGCGCAGCCGGTGAGATGCAGGCGCTCGAGATCAACAACCAGCGCCTTCTGATAAACGGTCTCTTCCACACATCCGATCCGTCAGATGCCGTCGCTTGCGCGCTCGAAAAACAGGGTAACGAAGCGATTGCTGCGCTTCCTGCGGCTCTCTCAGTGATGCCAACCGAGACTATTCCACTGATGCCCCTGCCGATCATTGGACTAGATGCAATTCGGATGCTTTTACACCCGGCGCCCGACCCTATCTCCTCTTGTGAAGCTGGTGTTTTTGTCTCGACGCCTACAGATACGCTAGACACGTTGGTTCGGCAAATAGCGCTCGACGGACGCGGCTTGGTAATGACGATGGGCAAGGGAGGCGTAGGTAAGACGACCATTGCCGCCGATATCGCCTGTCGCCTCGCCGACCTGGGCCACGATGTTCTTTTGACGACGACGGATCCTGCAGCGCATGTTCTTGCTGCTGTGGGCGATAGCCGGGATCGCCTGGTTGTTGAGCGCATCGATCCGGAACGTGAGGTCGCAGCTTACCGGGATGAAGTCTTGAGCAAATCTGGCTCCGCTTTGGATGCGGAGGGTATCGGCGTGCTCGAGGAGGATCTGCGATCTCCCTGCACAGAGGAGATCGCCGTTTTCCGAGCCTTTGCGCGTGCTGTTGCATGCGCTGAAGATCGTTTCGTGGTGATCGATACGGCTCCGACAGGTCACACCATTCTTCTGCTCGATGCGGCTGAAGCCTACCACCGGGAAGTGCTGCGCACGCAGACCGATATGCCAGCGATGGTAAAAGAGCTTCTGCCCAGACTGCGCGACCCACGATTTACGCGAGTGCTGATAGTTACTCTTCCCGAGCCGACGCCGGTACATGAGGCATCGCGGCTTCAGGACGACCTGCGCCGCGCCAGTATAGAGCCGTTCGCATGGATAGTTAACCAGTCGTTCCTGCTATCAGGAACGCAGGACCCATTGTTATTAGCAAGAGCCCGGCGGGAAATCTCTTCCATTGCCGAAGTCGGAAGTATTGCACACCGATACTCAGTTCTCCCCTGGACGATTGACGCACACCTGCTAGCCTCGGAGCCAAACATGGAAATTATCACGGTGATTGCGTAATCGCTCAGTCTTTTTCGAGTTGTGAGGATACGGAAGGAACCATTTTTGAGCACACCGCAAACACCTGGCCTGCCTACCTGTCACCCGACAGTTGGAGGTCGATTGTCCTTTCTGGACCGATACCTTACCCTCTGGATTTTCCTTGCGATGGCGATCGGAGTTGCGCTCGGATACTTCGCCCCGGCCGTGGTAAAGGGCATCACCGGTCTATCGGTCGGAACCACATCCATCCCGATCGCCATAGGACTGATCGTGATGATGTATCCTCCTCTTGCAAAGGTCAAATACGAGGAGCTGGGAAAGGTATTTAAGAACAAGAAGATCCTGGCTCTATCCCTGATTCAGAACTGGATTATTGGCCCGCTGTTGATGTTCGCGTTGGCGATTGCTTTCCTTGCGGATAAGCCCGAGTACTGCATCGGATTGATAATGATCGGGCTCGCTCGCTGCATCGCTATGGTGATTGTATGGAACGATCTGGCGAAGGGTGACCCAGAATATGCTGCCGGCCTTGTCGCGTTCAATTCGATCTTCCAGGTTTTGTTCTTCTCGCCCTATGCATACCTGTTTGTGAAGGTACTGCCACAAATGTTGGGGCGTAGTTTTGGCAACGTCGATCTCTCGAAGATCACTATGGTTGGGATCGCAGAGAGCGTGCTGATCTACCTTGGAATTCCATTCTTTGCTGGGATGTTGACTCGTTTCTTACTGCTTAAAGCCAGGGGCAAATCGTGGTATGAAACCGAGTTCATTCCGCGTATTAGCCCGCTCACCTTGGTAGCGCTGTTGTTCACCATAGTCGTGATGTTTTCTCTCAAGGGCGAATACATTGTAAAAATACCGCTCGATGTCGTTCGCATCGCCATTCCCTTGCTCATCTACTTCATCGTGATGTTCCTGGTATCGTTCTACATGGGAAAGCGATTGGGTGCAGACTATTCAAAAACGGCAACTCTCTCGTTCACAGCGGCAAGTAACAACTTTGAGCTGGCAATTGCGGTAGCGGTAGCGGTATTTGGCATCAAGTCTGGGGCAGCGTTCGCAGCGGTCATTGGCCCACTCGTCGAGGTTCCTGCGCTCATCGCGCTCGTCAATGTAGCGGTCTATTTTCAAAAGCGCTATTTCGTTGACACGCCGATTTCCGCGCCACCAGCCTGATATCTTGATATTAAAAAAAAGGGACGGCATTCATGACAGCTAGAATTGCAATCTTCTCAGATATACACGCAAACCTTCCAGCTATGGAGGCGGTGGCAAACCACATCCAAGCAGGCGCCTACGATGGCGTCTACTGCCTCGGCGACATCGGTGGGTACGCCTCACAGCCCAATGAAGTGCAGGCATTGATCCAGGGCTTGGGCTGCCCAACTATCCTTGGTAACTACGACGAAGGTGTTGGATTTAATCTGGGCGACTGCGGCTGTCACTATGTAAAGCCCTTCGACATCGAGATGAGCAACATTTCATTTTTGTGGACACGTGACCATACGACCGACCAGAACAAAACCTGGCTGCGCGCTTTACCGCGCGATTTGCGACTCGAAATTGAGGGCCGAGAACTACTGCTCTGCCATGGTTCGCCAGTGTCGACGACGGAGTATCTCTTTGAGAACCGATCGGATGGCTACCTGCGACAATTTACTGCAGGTGGTAAGCACGATGCGCAGGCAGAGGTCATCGTCTTCGGACACACCCACGTTCCCTATCATCGCATCGTAGCCGGTGTCAATTTTGTGAATACTGGAAGTGTTGGCCGCCCCAAAGATGGCGATCCGAGAGCAGGTTACTGTGTTCTTACCATCTCCGGGGAGGCTGTCGAAGCGGTCCAGATTCGCGTGGAGTATGCGGTCGAGACGGCATGTGAGCGGCTAGTAGAGGCAGGATTGCCTTCCTACTTCGCGGAGTATCTTCGCACCGGAGGGCAGGTAACGATACCGGTTTGAGGGCTGCCGCTCAACAAGTCAAACAATTGCGCGCCGCTGCTCAATCGAGCTGCGGCGCGCTTATCTTTATCTAGCTTGCATTCAAACTGCATTCAGTTGATTACTGGCAGTTCGGATGCCCGCCTTCCTGGTCTGTTGTCCAGAGGCAAACATCGCCAACGATGCGGCTGTAGGGCAGCGACTTGGTGTGGCCATCAGCGAACTGAACGTTGACCTGACCACTATGGCGGTTCGGTCCATTTAGAACCGATGTCGCGGGCGTTTCGGATCCACCGGAGTAGCTCCACTTGCCATTGCCAATGTTTTGCCAATAGGACTTGTACTGTCCGCCCTGGCCATTCATGAACGCCAGTTCAACGCTGCAGTCCGTTCCGGTGACGCAGTGGCTGAACTGGGTAAAGCCGCTGGCATTCTGTGGATCAAAAGCAGCGCCATAGTAGCTGGAGTCAACGATCATCGCGGTGCTCGCAACACGAGGAATACCCGCAAGCGTGATGGTTGCAGGCTGGCCCGTTGCGCCAGCAAACGCGCCTGCCGGACTCAGGTAAATGTCGTTGTGACCGTAGCTGTTCTGACCGCCGTAATCGGTACCGACACAACCGGCTGCGGTGCAGTTCATCAGGTTGGCGCTAGAACCGGGCGAGAATGCAGCCGGATTGCTCGGGCACTTATATACATCCCAGTTCTTGACGTACGGCTGAAGCAGGAAGCACCAGTAGAGGCGATACTGCGATCCACCAGAGAAGTTGTTGGCTGCCGGGTTGTTAACGTAAGCGTCACAAACCGCAGAGGCTCCGGGTCCGGGGCAGTTGAAACGATGCGGATACAGGCATTCGTCATAGTCCTGAACATACATCATTGTCGCCTTGCCCAACTGATTCATGTTGGAAAGGCAAGAGATCTGTCGCGCCTTGGCGCGAGCCTGTGCAAAGACCGGGAACAGGATGGCAGCGAGAATCGCAATAATTGCGATTACAACGAGCAGTTCAATGAGCGTAAAGCCAGACTTTACGGAACGATTCGAGTCCATTCGATAATCCTTTCGAAATACGCTTCAGTGCGTCAGAATCACAATCCCTGTTGCGGTAGGATGGTCCGACTACCATTGGCAGTGGGCTGCCTGACGACCTTCATCACACTACTTACAGTCAGCATAACTACATCTATCCAACATCGGAGGTTACCACTGGCAGGTTAACGAATAGTTATGCAGGGGTTAATGTTCGATTAATTTAGAGTTCATTAAAACCATGTATGCAAATGTCGGGGTAACATGGGTCAGAACTACGTGTAACCTATGATTGGTGGGTACTAATGTCCGGCACACGGATGCATTTTGTAGAAGAGCTAGAATCGCTGAGACGCCTGCTGTTACAGATGGGCAGCGTCGCAGACTCGATGGTTCTGAACGCCGTAGATGCTCTGACGACGCAAGATACTGAGCTTGCAGAGCAGGTGATTAGGCGAGACGATGAAGTCGATATGCTGGATCTAAAGATCGAAGCGCTCTGTATGCGGCTAATCGCACTGCAGCAGCCGCTCGCGAGAGATCTGAGACTTGTCGGTACAGCGCTTAAGGTGATTACGGACCTTGAGCGGATAGGCGATCATGCGGTAGACATTGCAAAGATCGCTCGCAAACTAGCAAGAGACACATTTTATAAACAACTTGTGGATCTGCCTCACATGGCGGATCGCGTACGCAACATGCTTCACAATGCTGTTCATGCATTGGTGGAACAGGATTTGGCCCTTGTAAATCAGGTTATTCAGGCAGACGATGCAGTCGATGACATATTTCATAAGCTCCGCGAGGAGCTGCATACTGCAATGGGGCGAGATTCTGGGCTGGTGGTTCAGGCATCCTACCTGCTCTTTGTCGCGCACCACCTCGAGAGAATAGCAGACCATGCCGTCAATATTGCAGAGCGCGTGCACTACGTCGAAACCGGCAGCCTGGAACAGCTCGCTAAGAGCCACAAAACTTTCTAACCCGCACTATTCATGAGATTTCGAAAACGCGGGCAGCAAGCGGCGACCCTACCAATCATGAATATTCCGGGCTAATGATCTTCGGCCCGAACCATCTTTCCGCCCTTTTGTAAATAGAACGTGTCGCCTCTCCAGACGATACGATTGCTCCCGTAACTTGCAACATAGAGAGCAAAACTGAAGATATCGCTAAGCGGCAGCAGCAGCAGGAAGCGAGAGACGAGCCTGTCTTTCGTACATAAAGTCGCCACTATCCACGCACAGGACAGGCGTACTCCAGTCGTAATGATCAGCGCTGAGGCTGCAAGCTTTGTTCCGCCTGCCAACCCGAAAAGCAGGAGCGCCAGTGGAATGCCATACGTTATAAACATGCCGGCATATCCGCCCGGTCGACAGGAGCGCACCGTTTTTGCCCACCGCAACCGTCGATCCCACATCGGTCGAAGCCTCTCCGCTCCCAAAACATCATCTACCACATAGTCGGAAAGGATAACTTCGTAACCCGCTTTGCGAACAGCCTCGCCAAGTCGAAAATCGTCTGCGAGCTCGTCGAGAATCTGTTCGAATCCCCCGATTTGAGCCAAAATGCTGCGAGGTATTACAATCGTCGATCCGAATGCAAATCCAACTCCTTCCAATGCGCGACTGGTCAAGGTGCCAGGAATAAAATCTGCGCCTATTCCAAGGCCCTCCAGTATCGCCGAGAGGCTCTGCGGCAGGGCTCCGCGGTAAGGGCAAGTAACACACCCAACCTGTTTTGCGTTTGCGGCGGCAGTCTCGCCGGAATCGTGATGGCGAAATGGCGCAACTATCCTGCGGATGTAGTCCCGATCGACACGCATGTCACTGTCGCACAGAACGAGATGCTCGAACACTGCGAGGGGCAGCATCGCGATCAGGTTCCGCACCTTCAGGTTTGATCCGGCGCCTGGCAGGCCACTGCCGCAGATTAGATCAATTTTTCTATCTGGAAATTCTCGCTGCAACCTGCGGACGATCTCAATGACGGGGTCCAGGGGATCCTGACAGCCAAAGACTATCTGAATTTTGTCGGCAGGATAGTCCTGCTGGCAGAAGCTCGCAAAGTTATCGTAAGTGTGAGGGGATTCGATGCCACGAACTGGCTTCAGGATGGTTACACCCGGCTGCCACGATTTCGATATCGTCGGTCGGGATCGCTTCCACTTGAATGCTGCCCATACCGATATCAAAGAGTAGGCGCAAAACGCTGCGAGGCAAAGGCAAAGCCCGGCGGACAGAACAGCGACAATGCTGTGGCTCAAGGTTTACTCGACTCCCCGAGCCCCACGACCACCACTCCAGCCATAATGATGAGCGTTCCGATCCAGCGCGTTGGTGTAATTGTCTCGTGCAGATAGTAGCGCGCCAGGACAGCGCCGAAGAGAAACGAAAGCGCCGTGAGCGGAAGCACAAAGCTCAGGTCTGCCCACTTCAGCGCTAACATGTACATGCCGAAATAGAGCGTCATCAGAATAGTGCCAACGATGACGTGTCGGTTAAGTACGGCCTTGACTGTTGCCAGCATGCCGCTTCCATCCGCATTCGAGGAGAGCTTCATGCCTTTAGCAAGGATTGCTTCACCGCTCGCAACGGCGAGGGTAGCACAGATTACAAGCGCAATCACTTTCCACTTTTCAATCATGCAGCAGGCTCCCCGACGATGACATGCAATCCTGCAGATTCGATCTCGTTTCGTGCCTCCGAACTTACTCCGAAGTCCGTAATAAGCAGGTGTGCGGCCGATAGCGGTGCGACGCACGCGAATGCAATCTGGCCGATCTTGCTGGAGTCGGCCACGGCAATCGCCTGTTTACTCTTCTCCAGCATTTTGCGCTTCATCAGCGCCGCATCGAAATCGATAACTGTGAATCCTGCCTCACTGTGGACGCCCGTCATCGCGACGAAGGCTCGATCGCATTGAATCTGGTCGAGAAACGTGGCAGCAAGCGCTCCCAGTGTCGCTCTGCGTCTCGGCTGAACGATCCCCCCAATAAGGATCGTCTCAATCCCGTCATTGTCGGCAAGCACATCAGCGCATGCGATCGAGTTCGTCACCACCGTTAATCGCCTGAAACCCTTAAGCGCCAATGCGATCTCGTGGCACGTTGTTCCCGCGTCAATGAGTACGGTGTCGCCTTCGTTCACCAGTTTGGCAGCAGCAGCGCCAATCGCCTGCTTTTCGAGCTGGCGGAGCACAGCCCGCTCGGAGTAGGGCGGCTCATAAAGCGTGTTGCCAACTGCGATCGCGCCACCATGGGTACGCCGCAACAGACCCTGAGCCTCAAGTCGCGATAGATCTGCACGAATTGTTGGCGGTGAAACCTGAAACGCAACAGTCAACTCTTCAACAGTCACTTTGCCCTGCTGGCGCAACTGCTCAAGTATCGACCTCTGGCGTTCTTCTGCAAACAGAGAGCCAGCGCGAACTAGATTCTCAACCGGTTCACTAACCTTATTTACACTTCTCATTAAAGCCGTACTACAATCAGACAGAGTGGGGTTTATGACGTAATGATGGTTCCAGACGCGGCAAAATGTCAATACCGATTAAAAATCACTTAGGCGCAGTGTACAATCCATGTTCAGATGTCAAGAGGACTTCATTATCTGGGAGCAATATGTCAAACACGAAATGTCGGCAGTTAGTTAGGCAACTATCGCACCTGGCCACAAATAATCTACTTGTTTTGCTCATCGCTGCATTCGCGATAGGCACGATGGTGCGCGCTCTGGCATCCACGCCGGCGGATGCGCTGGATGCAGAGCTTAAAGCGGCCATCGCTGCGGCGCCCAATGCAGCCGATTGGCCAAACAGCAACTACGCGCGATTGCTGGATCTTGCAAATGTCAACGTCCGGTCGGACGGCACCGTTGTCGCACGATACAGGCTCACGTATAAGCTGTTTAACAGCAGGGATCGAGATCGCCTGGCGGAAGTGAATTTGCCGTACAATTCGTCAAACGAATCGATACACGTTGTAAGCGCCAGAACGGTTCGTAAGGATGGCAGCATTGTGGCGGTAAAACCTGAAGACATCCGTGTGACGTCTCCCTACTCTGAGTTCCTGATGTACGACGATGCGCTTGCGATCAGTTTCAGCATGCCTGCTGTCGAGGACGAATGCATCATCGACTATACCTGGGAGCAGACAACCCGCCCGATGCTACTGCCAGGCCAGTTTTCACAGTTCTGGGCCTTCTCCGGCTTTGAGCCAGTTGGTACAAGCCGCATCGTGCTGCACGTTCCCGCAGGCAAAAAGTTCAATTTTCATGCGTACAATGACGACACTCTCAAACCAGTAATTGTTAATTCGCTGGATGGTAAGAACGTGACCTACACGTGGGAGCGAACAAATATCAAACCGGTACTCAGTGAACCGAGCATGCCGCGAGTTGATCTGGTGACCACCTGGCTGGAGATCTCCTCAGTGAGTTCCTGGCAAGACATTGCGACTAAGTTCTGGGCGCTAGAGCATCCGCAGGCACGTGCAACGCCGGAGGTCAAAACGGCGGTAGCCACCATCATCCAGGGAAAGACAACCGATGAAGAGAAGGCGCGAGCCATTTACGATTGGGTTGCGACATCTGCACGGTACGTTGGACTTGAGTTTGGGATTGCAGCCTACAAGCCGCATGCAGCGGCGGAGGTTCTGGCAAAGCGCTACGGCGACTGCAAAGATAAAGCGACCCTCCTGATAACCATGCTAGGCGTTGCTGGCATTAAGGCGCATCCTGTTTTGCTGCATGCCGATGAGCGGCGCGTGATCGACAACGGTCTGCCCAACCTCACCGCTTTTGATCACTGCATAGCACTGGCTGAGGTGTCCGGCAAGAGCGTCTGGCTGGATGCAACCGCCGAGACCTCGCCCTATGGCGATATCCCTATGGCAGACAGAGGTGTTCGTGCGCTGGTAGTTAAAGATGGCGTTGGCGAGTTCACTACCATCCCCATGTACTCGGCAGAACAGAACGGCACCGATGTCTCGAGCACGGTCCTTGTTAATCAGGATGGATCAGCGCAAATCGAGATGACCATTACGCTGAATGGGGAGATGTCGCAGCAGATACGCTCTGCAATTGTTCAGCGGACTCCAGACCAGCAAAAGGAGATGTTTCAGAAAATGGGCCAGGAGTTCTCGACGGGAGCAGCGGTCGTTAGGTACACGCTGCCACCTGCAAGCGAACTCCGCACAACGGGCTCGTTCAAGATCAAGATGGAGCTGCTCGCGCCAAACTTCGCTAAACGCGTGGGGCGCCTGCTGATTATGCCATTAGAAGTGGGCGCCGGAAGCAGACGCCAGACTAACCCCTTTGTGAACGACATTAGAAACTGGCCAATTGTAGAAGAGGAACCGGGATTAACGCGCAGCGATACCGTTATTAAAGCGCCCGAGGGTTACACGGTTGAAGCCAGTCCGGACGATGTCACTGCAGCCTGCCCAATTCAGCAGTATGAACGTCACCTCAAGATCTCCCCTGCGGGTACCGAGGTGAACGTTTCAAGCGTGGTGCGCTCCATTCCCAGCATCGTGCCGCCTGCCCAGTATGCCATTGTCCGGGCCTGCTACAACTCCGTGCTTAAGACAGCAGATGATCTTATCGTGCTGAGTAAGAAATAGGCTTAATCGCTAGTTCTAAACAATAGACAAACGCGACAGATACTGGTTAGGTGTCTGTCGCGGTCCTTTTCTCGATAACGATCGGGGCTACTCATGCCGGTGATAGTTGTCCCGGTCGTGCGCATAATCCCTGTCATGATGCAGGCGCTCGAGGTCTCTCTGGAGCTCGCGTTTATCACGCTCAATATCATCGCGAACCCTATCCATATCTCGCCGGGTGTCGCGTGCGGCTCGCCAATCATGCTGCCTCGTGCAGTCATCGAGGCGGAATTCTAGCCTGTGCATTCGATCCTCATCGCGCCTCAACTCTATGCGATCGCTGTCAATTCTGTGTTCCAGCCTGTGCACATCATCGGCATGCGCTGCCGATGTCGAGCACAATCCACCCATCATGGCAGCCAGCATAAATCCCGAGATGCATATTCGAGATGTGAGCAATCGAGTGTTCATTACCTTGTCTCCTGAGTTAGTAATCCGAACCAACGGGCGCTGTATGGCGGATAGATTAATGTGTATTACGCAATGCGCAAAGGTATGTGACACTCAGGTTCTGTGGTGTTTCGTTTTGTTTGTCGTTGATTGGTGTGCGCTTCGTAGGAAGCGCATCTACCGTGATATTGCTTTCGCGATGCTCCGCGAGGTTGAGGTGTTTGTTTTTTCGTCGGTAGGCGTACGCTTCGACGGAAGCTATTGCCCCGTGATAGTGCTTTCGCAGGGCTCCGCCCCGCACCCCGCAAAGGAGGGCTAACGCCGCCCTCCTTTGAAACCTCCTGCGATTTGAAAAATGGCCTCAACACAGGCCATGGCACGGCTATTGTGAAGAGTTTTGAGCTTATGAGGTGAGTATCGCCGGGGCCACGGCGCCCTGTTGTTTCGGCTTTGCGTTCGCTGTCGGTATGTGCCCGGCCAGATTGGGAGGATTGATTCATCTTCGCTGGTTGGCCTGTCTGTTTTTTTTGTTTCGTTTAGTCGTTGATTGGTTATCGCTTCGTAGCTAGCTATTGACCTGTGATTGTGGTTTTGCGGTGCTCCGCGAGGTTGAGGTTTTGATTCGTCTTGTCGTTGGTTG
>CAIXIX010000232.1 GCA_903919615.1 uncultured Chthonomonas sp. | reverse complement strand
GTTATCGGCATGTACCTGGAAAAATGCGAGAGCAACCTTCGGCCAGTAGGGGCCAACGCCACTGATGTGGGTGCTGAATCGAGCAGTGGGATCAACCGACTTGATGCCCTCTACCGCCGCGGATAATAGTCGCGCCGTATGCGGCCAGAGGTGCGTAGATAGCCAGTCGATCCGAGCCGGCTCGGGCATCTGGACCAATCCCTGAATGCTCATTTTGCCGATTTCGGGATCGATCCTGTCCGGCGCCCGGTAGGCGGTGTCCGTTCCGGCGGATTTCACGGAGACACCGGCAATTCCGAAATCGATCTCATTTCCAAGGTCCCACATGTTGACCCTGACGCCAGTGTCTGCGATCTCATTTGCGACGAGCGCACTGTAGTCTCGGATGAGATGGCACATCTGCTGAATGGTAAGCGTGTGCCATTCGCCCGCCGGCTTGAGCTGAGGAAAGTCAGAGAAGTCTGGACCGGGCTGCGAAGTAACGTCGCCATAGGAGGGAAACAGGCCGATCTCCGGATTGAAAGCGATTTCAAGCCTCTTCGCCAGCCGAGCGCGTTCCAAACCGCGCTCGAGACCGTGATCGCCATTGCCAGGCGTAAACTTTGGCCGCGTGCCGATACGTGCATATACCTCGGTTGCACCGTGCGCCACGAACAGAGATTGTATTTCTTCAGATGTACGGGCAGTGCGCACGCCATCGGTGAAAGTAATGCCGTTAGCTAACACCATTTCGGTGAATGGGCTAACGCTCAGCGAGAGACGGAACGGTCGCACTGGTATAGCACGCGCGTCGACTGGTTGTTGACCGGCCAACGTACATGCGCCGCATGTTGCAGCGCTTTGAATGAACGTACGGCGGGTGATCTAATTGGCCATTTTCTATTTTTTGCCGATTCCTGTAAGGCGAGTATGCCCGTTATGCCCTGCATTTAGGACCGCGTCCCTTCTTCTACCGAGTAACTTCTAAATGTTTTAAGAAGAGGTTTCAGCTGAGGCCAGGGCTATAACTCCATGTTGTTATGTTTTGTTGCAGTTGATTGGCATTTATTTGTGTCTGGTAATGAACACTTCGTTGGTAAAACTGCTGGCAACGATACGATAGCAACCGGAGACACACAACTGATCACGCCGCGTGTTCTCAACTGTGGTCTCGACACCGGCGAGGTAGTTCCGCCATCATCTGCAACACGTTGATTTGTGCTGTAGCCGCATTTGATCTCATGGCGCAATTAGGCACACTCACACCTTAACGAAAGAATAATATGGCCGAGGTTTACATTGTGTTTTTTTTTTTGATATAATGTCGTTGAACTTTGGTTCTAATTAGCCAATCAAGTACGGAGGTAAAAAAGATGAAGATGTTATCTGCATTGTTTGCCGTTGGTCTACTGGTCGGCATTGGGTCCGTTTCGAAGGCGCAAACGATGGGCAATCCGTGGTACTTCACGATCACTGGTAATTTCATCGTGGGCGAGCCAAACGCCACTTACTTGGGAACTGGCGGTCCGCCTAGGGTTGCGAACGTTGTGGTGGGAGCTGGCGCGACGTTCACAGTTAAGAACACGGACTCGCGGACACGAACGCCAGCGACCTCGTATTCGGTATACACCACATTGGCGCTTCAGCCTAACTTAGTGACTGTTTTGCCGAATGGTGGGCCAACCAACACATCTGGTACCTACAGTACTGCAATAACTGCTGGGACGACGGTGACGTTGCCTGGAATCAGTTATATGTGCAGCGGCAACGAAGGTGTCGCGACGTATTCAGCCACCTATCTGTTTGCGATCGACGACGACAAAACCGGAGACTATTTGAATCAAGCCGCGTCGACCCCCGTGCAAGTACTTTAGACACAGACTGGCAATGTGCGACCCCATCGAACGCGGTGGGGTCAATTCACAGATATTAGGAGTAGCTAATACATTGTTGTCATCAAGCCAAAGAATAATGCTTATTTTGAGCGTGCTTGTAACGCTCATATTATTTAACTGCGCTACGCCTTCACACGCAGATTCAGTAACAATAAGGATTGAACAGGAGTCAATCAAAGCAGACCAAAGGCTTGAACGTCCAGTTACGATCTCTGTGCGGCGAGCTCCTCTAAAGTCGGTTCTGGACCAACTATCGGCACAGACCGGTATCGCGATCGCAATGGACGATCGGGATCTTTCGTCCGGTTACCCAGTTCAGGTTGAATGCCGTGACACACCTGTTTACAAAATTGTAAAGTCACTCTACAGCCTCGTGAGTATAAAGGGCGGCGAATGGGCATGGTCGCGCAGTGGCAAACCAGGCGAGTATCGGTATGTTTTCCATGAAACCCCATGGGCCAAGAACAGGCAAGACGCTTACAATCGCATTGCGAGCGACATACTGCATAATTTTGTTTCGGTAATGAAGAAGCTCGCCCCAATGACCATGTCTCAGCGGTATCTGCATCGGCTCGAGGTTAAACGGGCCTTGTATATGGAAGACGACGAAATGGTGGATGCGCTGTTTCAGAACGACAGGTTTTGGACCGAGGCTAATTTCTTTTTTGAGGCTTTGTCGCTGGCACAACAAGAGGCAGTGATGAGAGGCGCCACCATTGAAGTCGAGTTGAAGTCGCTTCCACCAGAGACTTACGCCCTATATCATAAAATTTATATCGAATCCGATACGAAAGTAGGCGGCGCTGACGGCGTGCTGCGTCAGATTCCAGAACTAGACGTCGTTAAGGTGATGGGGACCGGGCCGAACGCGAAACAGGCCAACCTTTCTCCGATGATCGAAGTAAACGATGCCTCGGGTGCGAAACTGTCGTTCATGGGCACCGGCCATTTGCAGTTTGGGATCAGAGATGCCATCAAGAATATGTGGACACTGCCGAACGATAGCCTGGATGATCCTGTTGGCCAGGCGATCGTGAAGGAGCCGAAACAGACTGACGAAATACGTGGTGAGTTACAAACGATTACCGCGCAGGATAAATTCGTCCTGGAGCACTCGTCTGCAGCCTTTGTGGCACAACACCCACTGGGCACACTCGGAACACCTCTAGGATTTACCCTTGCTGAAGTGGCCCAGGGTTCCTCGGTGCCCGTGGTAGCAATGCTTCCCGCGAATGACCAGAGGCGATTTGGCAGTCCGGTTGGCAAGACTGTACAGAGTTACATGCGTGTGCTTGAAGGCAAACGCTTTAAGACTTACTTCTTCAAATGGTGTGACGGTGTGCTTCTCGTAAATACTCCAGATTGGTTTATCGATCCAGTTCAGGTTATCCCTAGTTCACTTTGGGCGTCGCTTCACCCCGATAAGAATGGGCACGTACCTGTCTTGGAACTAGCAAACCTGATGAATAAGACAAGCGAGGATCAGGCTCAGTGGTTTGCAAAAGAAGTGAAGATGCAACACTTTGAACTGTTGCGCCTCTGCCTCCTTCAACTTGCTAACGAGCCGCGCCTTCTTTCAAACCAAGGGGTTATACTGGAGCCGGAAACCGCAAAGTGCATCGTACCCTCGAATATCCAGATGCCTACAGATCCCCATACCCGATACCGGATGCGTGAGCTTGAAAACGGCCCAGGTGAAGGCAATACGACTCGGTTACGTGTTGAAGCGCTGAGCCCCGAGCAAGAACAGTGGCAGGTTCTGAGTGTATTGCAGTTGCCGCAGTATGTTCCAGCTTCTGCGCCTGCGAAAGCTGCGCGATAGCACACGTTGCTCCCACTCAAACGTCGAATACAATTTTCCAAGTCCCATCCGGGACTTGGAAAATAGCTTGTTCCGGTTTGAGATAGTACACGTTAAACTTGCTTCCATACCACACCACCGTTTTGCGACGACCGGCCCGATTTCGTTATGGCGTCCAACTTGTGTCAAGTTACTCCGCCAGGCGCGGCATCCGCCGCTGCCTTGCGAAACGCATCCAGGGCTGGGCGTGCGGTGGCTACCTTCTCTTTGAGGTCGAACAATGCCATGCCGCCCCAGGCTGGGCCGACGAAATCGGGCGCCCAGGGCCGGATGCCGGATAGAATGCCAGTCTGTATACCCCATTTCACCAAATCATGGGTGAAATCTGCCTGGCCATGCGGAGATACTGCGTATCCTGGTATAGCTTTCGACCAGTTACCTCCAGCGTACGCGCTCGTTGCAGCCGGGAAAGCGAATTCCGCGATAAACACCGATCTCTTCATTTCACGGTACAGCAGCGTAGCGGTCTCTTTCAATCTACCAAGCGGGTCTGTCTGACGAGCGTCGGAGGTGGGGTAGAAAGAGGTTCCTAACTGATCCGGCAGATAGCCGTTATCGGCATGTACCTGGAAAAATGCGAGAGCAACCTTCGGCCAGTAGGGGCCAACGCCACTGATGTGGGTGCTGAATCGAGCAGTGGGATCAACCGACTTGATGCCCTCTACCGCCGCGGATAATAGTCGCGCCGTATG
>CAIXIX010000231.1 GCA_903919615.1 uncultured Chthonomonas sp. | reverse complement strand
ATCGGCTCCATCTTCAGGTCTTCGCACCACTCGAGGTATTCCAACAGTCCTAAACCATCTGATGATCGGTATCCCCACGGGCACTGATGTCCGGCTCGCTGCGAAATATCATGGATCGTGTTCTTCCAAGCAAATCGATCCTTAAACGTATCTCCCTCAAGATAGTTGCCGCCCGGCAGCCGCAAGAAGGCAGGCTTCATCGCACCAAGCGTCTGCATCAGGTCGATGCGGTTTCCATTCGTGCGGTTGTTAAACGTTGGAGGAAAAAGGGATATCTGCGTTAACTGAAGGTCACCTTTGCTATGAGAGTAGATCACATATCGATTTGTGGTCGAACGTGGCGCATCGCTAGTACTCAGTACTATCGTGTACTTTTTCCACTCACCAGTGATCTCGGGGACAGTGGCTGATGCCCAGACTCTTGCGCCATCCGCGGTTTCGATAGCAACGGAAACACCACCCTGATATCCCGCGGAAGCTTTCGCATAAAAGCTGGAGCGATAGCGAGTTTTGGGAGTTACTGGAATGCCCCAGAAACCATCATTGGCGATGCCGTACCTGCTGTCCGGCGGAAGCGAGTCAACCGTAAGGGTCGCACTCGAGGTAATCGCGGTGCCAGCTGGATGGTCGTCGCTTGTCCGAAGGGAGCCCTTTCCGCCGCCTTCCACGGATGACCAGTGCGAAAGTGCGCGCGGTGTATCAGAAAATGTGCGGTTCTGGATCAGCTCTGCATAGATGCCACCATCATAACTGTGGTTAATCTCTTCGGTCATCAGTCCGTAGAGCAATGGGCTTATATGGATGCCAGGTTTGTTGACATCAACAACCAGACTTCCCGGTGTATCTGCGCGTGCGAACATCGAAAGCGCCAGGAAGGCGGCCGGGTATAGCAGGGTTGATAATCTCATCTTTTTCTCCGTCCAAGTACCCCACTGTGTCGAATGCAGCCCGCTACATTGTTTGTAGGAAACTCTGCACCACAAGGGACAGGTAATATAGTTAAGGTTAATGAATAGTTGAGTCACGGATTGAGCAAATCTCCGTCTATTATGGTTGATACGATGTCAAACGTGTCAATCTATAACGAAATGAAATTCTGGATTCGGCTAGCCTTGGCGTCCGACAGCTGAATCTGTTAAGAACAATGTTGCAGAAGCGTATAGGCTAACGCGGATGCTTACGGTGCATTTATATTTCTGTCTGGCGCCAGCGCCCGGTGAGCCGACAGTGATGAGGGGAAAGATACGATGAAAAAAACAAAGTATAGGAAAGGGATCAGCCTGGTATTGATGGCCGGGCTGGGCATGGCAGTTCTGGCCGCGCCAGGAAAAGTTTGGGCGCAGCAGGCTGACGATACTGGTTACAGGACCACTGAGAACAAAGATACTGCAGATCTGAACCCTGCGCCTCCCCCTCAGGATAAGGCAGCGGACGCAGGCGATCTTAAATCGCAAGGACCTGTGCGACTTGCGCGATTCGCTTATGTCTCCGGTAACGTAACTTGGAGAGCCACATCCAGCGGCGACTGGTCGCAGGCGACGCACAACATGCCGTTAAGACAGGGCGCAGAGGTCATGGTGTTGAAGGGTGGCAGAGCTGACCTTCAATTCGACGATGGCAGTTCGCTCAGGCTTGGTAATGGCGCCCTAGTGTCTTTGAAGACGCTTTTCAGCGACGCTCAAGGAGAGTTTACGCAGATCGTCGTTAAGGACGGTCTCGCGACGATCTACACCCGCCACAAGGAGTCTGTTTTTGAAGTTGATACTCCTTTATTGACTGTGCGGTCGAGCGGCGTTTCACAGGTGCGTTTCGGTGTAGATGGCGGTTCCGAGGTTGCTGTTCAGCAGGGCTCGGCCGCGATTGAAGGGCCACAGGGCAAAACTACGGTTGAACATGGTAACTATATCTATGCTACCGACGCGTCCACTGCTTATAAGACGCTCCCACTCCCAGCGGGAGATACGTGGGATCAGTGGAATGCCGATCGCAACAAGCTCCTCGCCGGTACCTCTGAAACTTACAAGCATGTGCCACCGAATATCGGCCTGGTTTCTGAGGACCTAGATTCCTATGGATCGTGGCATAACGACCCGAAATACGGGTGGGTTTGGGCTCCGACCGTTACGACGCCGGACTGGAGACCCTACTATCTCGGACACTGGGTTTCGGTTGATCCATTTGGATGGACTTGGGTTTCGGATGAGCCATGGGGCTGGGCGCCGTATCACTACGGAACTTGGTGTCGTCTCTCCTATGGATGGTGCTGGGCTCCTGGGCCAAGACATCAGTACTGGTCCCCTGGTGTAGTGAGCTTCTCATCCTACGATGGTGTTGTCGCATGGGCTCCGCTGAGCCCGTGGGAAGTTAGATATCCTTCATTCTGTTCAGTTGGATGCTGGGGCGGAGACTGGTGCTTTGCATTCTCAATTGGTTGGTGCGGATCCTACTTCCCATTCGGTGGGGGATGGTGTGAAGGACGCAGGTTCGATAATCACTGGGTGAACGCTTATCATGGCTGGGGTGTGGAAAGCCACGGTGGGATTGCTCACGGTCACCTTCCTGGTGGCAATGGTGGCTTCGTTCCATTCAATGCTCGCAATGCAGCGGGAACGACATCTGCCTCTCGCGAAGCATTTGGCGGCACCGGTGGATATCGCGCAGTAGCGCATGGAGCCGATATGTTCGGCAACGGCAGGACTGTTACCGCTGGCGCATCAGGCGCATACTCCGGGCCATCTGGCGTACGTGCCGATGCGCTATCGAGAACATCCAGCCGGTCGTTTGTAACAGAAACACCATCTGGCGCTCCCCTGTCGCGATCCATCTACTCAGCGTCAGCGTCAGCGTCGGCTCAGGCAGCTCGCAACAGCGTCTATGGCAGCGGTGCAAGCCTCGGGACACGCTCGGCATCAGGTGTCGGGGGCATTGGATCTGAAGCGGCACGCACGGCTCGTGAATCCGTAGGCAGCTATGGAGGCGGCTTCTCGGGCCGTTCCGCATCGCAAGGCAGCTTCGGATCGCGCACATATGGCGGTTCAAGCAGCGGAAGCGGCGGATCCGGGCACTCCTATCGAGTGGGACCATCGTCTAGCGGTGGATCCTCGTCCGGCGGCGGGCATTCCTCCGGGGGCGGATCTAGGGAAGGCGGTGGAGGCGGCCACAGGTAACCCCTGAGCCGAATATCGTTTCGTTCAAATAAGGCGGCTCGTTACTGCTCAGGCAGGAACGAGCCGCTTTTTTGGTGAACCGTCTGCTCAACTTCAAGTTTACTTCAATCCTATCAATTGTAACAGGCGGATAACGATGACGGAAAACCCCCGGCAATGCAGCACAGGGAGTGGTTTGATGATGGATTGCGCCCTCAACATCTCGTCGATTTTGAGACGCGCTGCCCGGGTGTATCCCGAGCAGCAGATCGTGAGCCGGTTGAACGACGGCAGCATACATCGATACACCTACACAGATTTTTGTGGTCGTGTTATTCGGCTAATGAACGCTCTCCGGCAGCTTGGCGTGGAGCCAGGAGACCGTATCGGCACATTTGCATGGAATAGCTATCATCATCTTGAGCTGTACTATGCAGTCCCTGCCGTTGGCGCAATCCTGCATACAATAAATATTCGCCAGTTCTCGGATATTCGAGCGGCAACCATCAATCATGCACAGGATAAGCTAATCTTTGTGGATCGGTCGCTTGCAAACTCCCTCGCAGAGATCAGTGACTCGATCCCTTGTGTTCAACTTTTTGTTGCTATGGACGACTTAGGTCCAGCACCGGAATCCACTCCGCAGCCGTTCGTCCAATATGAGGAACTGCTGTCGACAGCCCCGGAAACTACCTGCTTCGCAGACGATGATGAGCGATCTGCAGCTTGCCTTTGCTATACATCTGGCACAACTGGTGAGCCAAAGGGAGTCTTGTATAGCCATCGATCCGTCTATCTGCATGCCATGGGCAGCTGTATGGCAGATTCTTTCGGTCTATCGGAGCGTAGTGTCATCCTGCCGGTTGTCCCAATGTTTCATGTAAACGCATGGGGGCTGCCATACGCGGCGCTGCTTACTGGCGCCCGCCTGGTACTCCCAGGCAGCCATACAGTAGGGCGGCCGCTCGCAGACCTGATGGCAACAGAGAAGGTTACGTTCTCTGCTGGAGTGCCTACCGTGTGGACGCTGTTGATTCAGCACCTGCGGCAGCACCACCATGATCTCTCTAGTTTGAACACCGTGATCGTTGGCGGGTCGGCGCTGCCGGTGAGCCTGATTAAAGACTATAAACGCGATTATGACGTCGACCTGATCCAGGTGTGGGGGATGACGGAGACGTCTCCAATAGGAACAGTTAGCCGCGTGAAAACGGGATTGGCCTCACTTGATGCCGATCAACAGCTTCAAATTCGCGGCACGCAAGGTCTGCCCGTGCCAGGAGTAGAGATTCGCATTTGTGATGATGACGGCTTTGAACTACCGTGGGATGGCGAGACATCTGGCGATCTTCAGGTGCGCGGGCCGTGGGTTGCAAGCTCCTACTATGGTGAAACAGCCGATCAGTCGGCCTTTACGAATGATGGCTGGTTCAAGACCGGCGATGTTGCGACAGTCAGTCATCTTGGATACATGCAGATCACGGATCGTCAAAAGGATTTGATTAAGAGCCGAGGTGAATGGATCTCCAGCGTTGCACTCGAGAACGCCGTGGTCGCGCATCCTGATGTGCTCGAAGCAGCGGTGGTATCCAGACTCGATGATCTTCGCGGCGAGGCGCCTGTTGTTTTCATCGTGCTTCGAGATCCTGGGACGCCAGTCAAACCTGGCGATGTGCTCGATTTACTAAGACAGAGCTTTGAGAGATGGCAGATCCCACGCCCGTCAGATGTTCATACAATTGAAGCATTGCCAAAAACAGGAGTTGGCAAGATTGATAAGAAAGTTCTGCGCCGACAGCTCCGGTCGAAATGACACCTTAGGCCGCTGGATCGATACGCATCCGATCTTCGATGGTCAGAACTCCGCGTGCACGAGCAGCAGCTGTTAGAGCGGCGATCCTCTCGTGCCAACCGCGTACGGCGCCGCTCAAAACGACGTTGCCGTCGCGAAACTCAACAAAGATGTGTTCAGCGTCGATCTCTGCCTGGCGTTCCAGCGCTTCAATGATATTGCGCTTAACGGTTTCCCGTGGAATAACTTCTGTTACAACTGAGAGGGCATTTGAAAATCCACGCACTCCCTTTATGGCGCAAAGCGCCTCTTCGATATGACTCTTTTCAAAGAGTGTTTCCACGTTACCTGTGAGCGCTATCCATCCGCTACTTACGGTTAACTGAACGGCAGAGCTGTGCGCCAGCCCATCCCAATCAAGCGCATGGCGCGCGGCAATGGCAATCTCATCATCCGTCCTATGTTCGTGACTGCTTACGATGATGTCGTTAACCACCTTCTGCACGCCGTGTACACGCTGGGCAGCATGTTGTGCCGCGATCTTTGCCTGAAACGTCTCCACCGTTCCGGTAAGTGTTACAGTTCCATTGAGAAGGTTAACTAGCAAACCTTGTGCCGGAACCGTAGGATCGTATTCGAACTCACGAACAACATCCTTTAACACCAACCGATCGCGCTCGCCTGAGGTCTGTACCATCGCTATCACCTCGCTACACGCCTGCGTATTAGCATTGAAGCGCTCGGTAAGAGCGAACTAGGCTAGTTACAAACAGGTTTCGCATCAACTGTTTAAAGTGTAACCCGGTTAGGTTACTGGCGTACATCCGCATATAGGATGAATTTCGGTTTTTGTATATCAGTTGCGTGCGCTTTGGCTTCACAGAACGCCAAACAAGCGCTGCGTGATATAATGTATCGATTTACAGGAGCGGCCCCAGAGCCGCCAATTATCCGTCACAGGAGATACAACCGGAAGATGAAAACTGGAATTTTTGCAGCATGTCTCGCATTGCTCACGCCGACAATGTTGTTAGCGACGCATACTGCATTTGCACAGAACGGCGGCAAAGAGGACGCAGCGAAGATAAAGAAGGAGTTGAGCGATCCATCAAAGCTCATCGAGAAGGCGCCTGCGACATTCAAGGTCAAATTCGCAACAACCCAGGGTGAATTTATCGTGGACTGTACACGTGCATGGTCACCTAACGGCGTGGACCGTTTCTATAATCTCGCAAAGCATGGATATTTCGATGGCGTGAAGTTCTTCCGTGTGGTGCCTGGCTTTGTCGTGCAGTTTGGTATCCATGGCGATCCAGATCTGGCAATGAAGTGGCTCGAATCCAACATTCAGGACGACAAAGTTGTACAGTCCAATAAAAAGGGCTTTCTTACGTTTGCAAAATCGGGCCGCCCGAATAGCCGTTCCGTACAGCTCTTTATCAACCTTGCAGATAACGACCGACTTGACTCTATGGGATTCTCTGCTTTTGGCAAGGTGTCAAAAGGAATGGATGTCGTAGAGAAGCTGTATGGCGGCTACGGTGAGTCGATTACACAACTGCAGGGGCAGATCGCTCAGGGTGGCAACAAGTTCCTCGAGGCTAACTTCCCCAAGCTGGATTCGATCAAGCAGGCAACAATCCTCAAATAGTGCTGCATTACCGTGATTCACTGCCGAGACAGGGTCTGCTGTTCTTCGGCGACTCAATGCAGCAATCGTTTCCTATAACCAGACAAATCGATAGCCCGGGTTGTCCCGGGCTATTTTCACTCCAGTACATAATAGTTATGGGGAATCAGGTTTCGGAGATGCGCTTAGATTAAGGGCATAAAGTCGGGAATTGCCTTGCCGATAGAGCACGGACCCGTGCGTTCTGGCCAGCTCTTCTAACGCTGGGCGCTCTGCGTCTTTGCACATCCGGCAGGCGTGGTTGCTATCACAATCGTCCGGGTACTGGGTCAATACGAGATTTGTTACTCCTAGCCTTCGGAGGTCGGTGATAAGCTCTGTCTGTGATCCAAAGTGCAATGAGTCCTGCAGGTTGAACGCTGAGATCATTGCGACGGCATGATAAAGTCCGGTCGACTGCCTCCCATCGATCAGTATACGCGCAGTCGAAGGGAGGTGTGAGTTTGCGTAAGCGCTTACGTGATACTCCGATATGTTGTCGAGTTGATAGGTTTCTGCAGAAAGCCGCCCAAGCGCAAGCTCAACTGCATCTGGCAGATTAGGCACCCATGCTTTTGGAGACTTCTGAAGTAGGGGGATGATTAGCGACAGAGCTATGCAACTGAGCATCCACTCTCGTGTTTGCAGTCGCCTAATTCCTGATATCCAGCATCCGACAACGACGAGCAAAGCTGGCAGCGCAGGCATCAAAAACCGTGGGTTAAAGTAGTTGCCAATGCTAATGCACGCGAGAAAAACACCGAATGCTGTGAGAAGAACACAATATCGTCGCGTTCTCCATGCGCCAATCGCAATCGCGATAAATACGGCAACGCCAGCCGATGCATACATTAGGTGCGTGTGCTGAAGAACGGCCGGGGTCGGCTGCATACCGCGCGGAGTATTGTAAATCAGATGCGCAAGCTGAAAGCGCGTCCAGGCAGTTGCTGACCACTCGATCCCTCCCAGCCACCTGTAGAGGAGCGGATAGATAGGATTGCCTGTAAGAACCCACGATTTAATAAGCCACGGTGTTACTACTGCCACGGAAGTTGCAGTGAAGACGAATGTGCGTATTGGACTGATCGAGCGTGATCTCTTGAACTGAATTAGAATATACATGCTGCTGCTGCAGACGATTACCCAGAAACCAGTCAGCTTAGTGGTGGCCGCGAGGCCAGCGAAAAGCGCTGCCAGTACGTCCCAGCGAGTTTCAGATTCGTTCTCATCAAGAAAGACGTGCTGCAGGCACATTATTGCGAGCATGGTGAACGCAGTCAGAGTTACATCCACCATCGATACGCATATTTCCGCCCAAAAGTCTGTGATTAGTAACAAGAGTATTAGCGATATCACTGCAGTGGTTTTGCCTGACAGCCTGTTAGCTAGAACCCAGATTGTGCCGCAAACTAGCAGACCCGCAGCGAACTGAATGAGCGCTGATGGCGCCTTGTAGCTGATTCCTAACAACAAAGAAAACAGCATCTCTGTGCCGCATGGCCAGTTCGTATAGGTAAGCGTAGGGAGGTAGACAAATCTGCCGGTCTGAAGCGGGCGTGTCGCTGCAGTCAGGTGGTAATCGAGACCGTCGCCAGCAAGTGAAGGTGATAGGGCTCTCAAGAACGAAGCTGCGAGCAGGAGTGCATAGAGCGAGATAAACACACGCAGCCACGTAGGCGCATTGGATGATCGAATTAGGCCATGGAATCGCCCCAGAGCCTTGCGAATGTCCACAGCAAGTAAAGCTGTAACGGCTACTGCTGCGGCCCGAATGACTGCAGGGTGTCCTAAGCCAACAGAAAACAACGAAAATGGAAGATACTGGAGGGCGCCCAGGCCAAGCCCTGTCGATAGCAACAGATGCTCAGTGCTGTTTCGCGCCTCAAATCTGATAATGCTGAGTAACCGGCCGCCGAGCGCTGCCGAGATGAGCACGATCCAGATCAGGAATAGCACTCCCGGAATAAGTGGCGCCACAAATTCACCTTTAATCAATCTGCGTAAATCGTAATTGCAACAATCGTACGCTATTGTACTTGGTGATTGTCCACAACAAATCATCCCAGATGAAATACTCGATTGAGCAGCCTGAGATCGAAGTAAATGTGCATTCACATTTCGAGTTAATAGCCTTCGTCAGTCTGGTCTACTCCAGGCCCTCCAGCACCTGCAGCCACGAGTGATCCGCCTCGAGTCTCTTCAATGCCGGCACGAGGAATGCCATCTCATGAGTCGGCCCAATCACAAGATTGGCGATAAGCGACGCTTGCTTATCCAGTTCTGTGGTGAGCGAGGCTCGCTTAGCATCCGCTTTGGCGGCCACCAATTGTGCGGCCATATTCCACGCGTGATTTCGAGCCAGATCAATATTCAGGTTAGCCGCAATTACGGCTAGGGGTCCAAGCGTTCGGCCCAACAGGTTTAAACCAGGTGCATAGTAACGGCCAATCGCCTGTTCAATGGGCACTGTTGCCGCCACCAGAACTTCATTCACCTTGAGGTGGTCTTCGTGTCGCAGCGATTCCGGTTGGATCCCCACACGGTCGAGTGCGAGCGCCAGATCGTGATCGATGTGCGCATTGATTCCGAGAAGAAGATCTTGAAGGATCAGTGTCGTGTCGGCCTCGGCCGCGCGAAACGCTATCTGCCAGCATTCAGGCACCTGGCTGATGTTATCTGTGCTCCAATCCAGTATGGCCTGACGGTAGTAGTTGGCAAACGCCAGTGCGTAACGCGTTACCCACGCGTTGTCAGCAAAGAAGCCCTGAGCCGTTTTGTTGCGCATATCTCGGGTCATCACGAGATAGCAGGTGACAAATACTGCTCGCCTATCAGCATTCGCGCGAAAAATCTGCTGAAGCTCCGTCAGGCTGTTAGCGGCCTCATCAAGTGTTGTATAGGGCTGTTCAATAGATGGAAGCATGTGGAAATGCGGGCCAGATAAAAAGAATCGCCCTTACCCGATTGCGGCAGATAAGGACGACGAAATAAGACAGGGCCGACATCCGGATTCGAACCGGAGACCTGCTGTTTACGAAACAGCTGCTCTACCACTGAGCCATGTCGGCGAAAATGGACGCCAGTATTGTACTCGGGCCAGTCCTGGTTGTCAAGGTTGACGGCTCAGCGCTAACCTTCGATATTGAATCCCGCCGTCCTCAGGCATTCGCGAATATCTGCGGAAAACACCGCAAAATCATCCGGATCGTACTTTATCTTGCTTGTGTAGAACTGTGCGAGTGATGTTATTCCATTCTTCTCGGCCATCTCTCTGAGTTGCGGCATCGACATATACCTGTTCCAACCGCGGACCTCGCTCTCGGAGTATATAGCATCCAACTCCTCTTCCGTTGGTCGATGGTACTTCTCATGGTGGATCCATGCGGATGCCGGCAGCCTGTCGCGCTGTGCGGGAGCCTCGTCCGGCCATCCGACAACGATGGTTGTAACAGGCAGGCAGGTTTCGGGCAGATCCAAGAACTCGGCGATCTCCTTCATCGCGAAAAGGGTTGTACCCATGTAGCAGATGCCGAGACCGGCCGCTTCGAACCCCAGGCTCACGGACTGGGCCAGGATCATTGCATCGCACGCCGCCACATGGTAGCCAATCAGATTATTAAAGTTGTCGCGTGCATTGCGGGCCGCCAGCCAGCGACGTGTTCGGTACCAATCTGCGCAGAAGGTAATTACGAGAGGGCATTCGAGAATGAAACCCTGCTCACCATGCAGCTCATACAGCTTCCGTTTCCGTTCAACATCCTTTGTGAGCACCATCGAAACGCTGTTCAAATTGCCCGAAGACGAGCTACCGTGAATGGCGTCTCCAAGTACGCGCTCGATGAGAGCGTCGTCTATAGGGTCTGATAGATATTTGCGAATAGAGCGATGCGAGTGAAATAACTTAGAGACCGATTCGTACATTTCCGGTGGTTCCAAACAGTTCGTTCCTTCTTAGGCAATCAGATCCTTGAGAACAACGCCTTCCACATCGGTTAGTCGGAAGTCTCGGCCAGCATATCGGAACGTTAGTCGCTCGTGGTCGATGCCTAACAGATGCATCAGCGTCGCCTGTAGATCGTGTATATGCACGCCGTTTTCGACAGCGTTGAAGCCGAGATCGTCCGTCTTTCCGTATGTAATCCCGCGTTTGAGGCCGCCGCCCGCCATCCAGATTGTGAAGGCGGAGGGATGATGATCGCGACCGAGATTTCGGCCAAGGCCCGTGTTGGATTCGCCCATCGGCGTTCGGCCAAACTCGCCTCCCCAAATCACTAACGTATCGTCCAGCAGACCACGCTGCTTCAGGTCCTTCACAAGCGCTGCCGACGCCTGATCGGTGGTGGCGCAGTTTCCTTTCAGGTTGCCAACGACATCGGAATGTGCATCCCAGCCCTCATGGTAGATGTTGACGAAGCGGACGCCGCGCTCAATCATTCGACGAGCAAGAAGGCAGGCACGCGCAAATGAGGGCTTATCCGGGTCGGCGCCATACATTGCGAGCGTCTCCTTTGATTCCTTGCGGAGGTCCATCAGTTCTGGCGCTGAGGTCTGTAGCCGTGCTGCCATCTCATACGCCGAGATGCGCGCGGCAATATCGGGATCGCCCTTTCCCTGAAGCTCCTGATGATCAAACTCTCCAATCAGGTCTAGAGTATCTCGCTGCAGTTTTTCATCAACGCCAGTGGGGCGTGTAACGTCCAGGATTGGATCGCCCTGGTTACGGAGGCGGACGCCGCCATAAACGCTTGGCAGGAATCCGCTCGACCAGTTTGCGGCGCCGCCGCTGATACCAGCGCCGGTAGACATAACGACAAAAGCAGGCAGATCTTGCGTTTCGGCTCCAAGGCCATAGACGGTCCATGCTCCGAAACTGGGTCTTCCTGGCTGTGAGAATCCGGTATTGAAGAAGATCTGAGCGGGCGCGTGATTGAACTGCGTGGTCGACATCGCTCGTAAGATGCAGATATCGTCGACGACGGTTGAGAGATGCGGGAGCATCTCGGAAAGCTCCGCGCCAGCCTGACCATATTTCGCGAATTTGAAGCGGGGGCCGAGAACGGCCGCATCCGGGCGAATGAAGGCATACCTCTGATTTCCAATTACGGAGGGTGGCAGGGAGTGGCCTTCGTATTTGACAAGGTCGGGCTTGTAATCAAAAAGATCAAGCTGACTTGGCCCACCAGCCATAAACAGGTGGATAACCCGTTTCGCCTTTGCAGGGAAGTGTGGCTTCTTTGGCGCGAACGGATTAACTGCCAGTGAGGGTGGGGCAGCGTAGGACGCGCCGGATGCAAACGCATCGGTAAGAAGCGACGCAAGCGCAATCTTGCCCAGCCCAACGCCACACTCCTTGAAGAAGTGTCGGCGTCCCTCATGCAGCTTGTAGGCCTTAATCCTGTCCATCTCTGGTTCTCCAGTCACCCGGTTGGCGACACGTGTCGCCAGTATCGTAACTACTGTTTTGTTATAAACTCGTCTAGATTTAGCAGCGCTCGCGCCGTCGATGTCCACGCGGCTCGTGCGGGAAGCCCTTCAGCCGGATCCATCTTTGCTGCGCCGGAAACGAGCGCGGCATTCAAATCACCAGAGCGAAAGCGTTTCTCCTGAGCCTGTTCAAACGCTGTGATTGCCGCACACTCTTTAGCCGTC
The DNA here is from genome assembly GCA_903919615.1 of uncultured Chthonomonas sp. GTDB lineage: Bacteria > Armatimonadota > Chthonomonadetes > Chthonomonadales > Chthonomonadaceae > CAIXIX01. The sequence continues at coordinate 3,702 of CAIXIX010000231.1, read as the reverse complement.
GGCACTCTGGTAAGCACCCGTCGGAACAGGTAGGCTGCTTTTTCAGCATCAGAGCCGGGATGTGCAGCAACAAGTTTGCCTGCCGCCTGTGACGTCTCCATAAACACCTGGTCATTGAGCAATGTTAGCGCCTGAAGCGGTGTGTCTGAGATCTCTCTCCGCGCGACGCATGTCTCTCCGCTTGGAGCATCGAAGGTCTGGAACATCGCGTAAGGCGTTGTCCGCTTGCTGAAGGTATAGAGGCCGCGGCGATACCTGTCCTCTCCGGTACTCACATTCCACGTAAGGGCGCCATAGGCTCCCTCGGAGGTTACACCGGCCGGCTGAGGCGGGAACACGCTCGGTCCGCCAATCTTCTCCGAAAGCAGCCCCGAAGCAGTAAGAGCAGAATCGCGGACCTGCTCCGCTTCCAGCCTAACGCGCGGCGCATGGGCTAGCAGCTTGTTTTCCGGGTCTTTCGCAAGCAGGGATGGTGTGACAGTCGATGACTGTCGGTAAGCGGCGCTCGTAACGATCAGCCGCTGCACCTTCTTCAGCGACCAACCGTCTGTGACGAACTTAACTGCAAGCCAGTCCAGCAGCGCCTGGTTGCTTGGGCTCTCGCCTGTGAAACCGAAGTCTTCTGTGGTACGCACGATACCGCGCCCAAAAAAGGCTGCCCACTGCCGGTTTACGGTTACTCTTGCGACAAGAGGGTTGTTGCCTGAAACCAGCCACCGTGCAAAAGCAAGTCGGTTCATCCGCGTGTTCGCTGGAGCAGACTTCAGGAAAGTAAAAGTCGCAGGACGCACCTTGTCTTCAACATTCAGGAACTCACCGCGATGATGGATGAACGTCTGCCTTGGATTGTCTGCTGCTCGCTCCCGGAAAACAAGAGTCGTCGGCAGGGCTGGCGCCTGGCTTCGAAGCTGAGCGATCGCATCGCGCTCACCCTGCAGTTCCGGCGAAACCTGCAGAAACTGCTCCAGCAGTGCACTATTCTGCGCTGCAGTTCTGTTCTCGTTGGGTACTAGCATAATCTTCTCGATGGCATCCGGCAGATCCGCGGTCGGTTGGCGCGCATCGGTTGTGTAGGAGATGCGGAACCGGCCAAGCGGCGCCGTGTAGTACTGCTCGAACTCCATATGGAGCGCGATCTTCGAGGCACGAACCGGGTTTTTCAGGATAAATACTGCCGACGTAACCAATCCCTGTCTGCCATTAATCGACCAGCCGGTCTGCTTGTTCCCATCGATTGCCTGGCCGGCATTGCCACCATTTTGAATTGCGCTGGAAAATGTAACTGGCTTGCCGTCTGCATTCACGGTCATTTCGCTCAGGAAGAAATCGCCGGGAGACCCTTCATAGAATACGCGGCCAGGCCCATGCCCTGGCAGACGATCATCCGGTAGTGCCTCAATGCGAATTGCGGTGACCGGTGAGGAATTCGATCCTGGGATCTCGATGTTATAGGTATCCAGCTTCGTCTGGTCGCCGGATACATAAACCGATCCATCCTTCTCTAACGCAAGCTTTGGCAGGTTACTCACGAGTTTGGATGGCACTGGCGTAATCCAGTGTACGGCCTTTGCAGAGCTGGATTTGATCCAGGCAGCAAGACTCGCATCCAGCTTTTGTTTGCGCTTGTCGGCGCTAGAATCGGATCCGCCTGCTATTGCCCCAGCACTTAACCGAAATCTCCCGATGGTATGTTGGCCGCCAAACTGCATGTCGAGTTTTATCGAAAGTGATGAGCCAGCAGGTAGCTCAAGCGTGTGATCTTGGTAGAAGGTGATTTGGTGATTTGCGTTCATCTTGCCTTGAACGTCTACCGCCCAGCCTGTCGTCGATTTACCTAGCAGGGCGCCGCCCGCAGAGAATGCATCCTGCTCAACATCGGCGGAGGCGTGAGTAAATGTCAGTGGCCTACCACTTGGCCCATCAACGGCGGCCGTGAAGTGCGTTAGAACAAAGTTACCGTGCGGAGTCCTGCCGGGGCCATTAGAACCGAGGGAAGGATCGGTCAGCGTTTCCAGTTTGATAGCATCGATTTTGCCAGAGACAGGAATCGTAATCGTGTAAGTATCTTTGTCTGGCACGACGCCAGTGATCAGCACCGACTCATCCGGCTGGTTAACGGCACGCGCGCCAGAAGCTGTGACGGTTGTCCCTGCTTTCAAAACGTTCCATGCGACCGGCTCGGCAATTGGAAAACGTTCAGCTATTGTCTTCTCTCGCAGATCCGCCTGTGCAAAGATAGCTTTGCGTTTCGCGACCAGGGCAGGATCTGGAACCTCCATCGTGATCTCTTCCGTGTTATCCATGCAGGCCATCACGCTATAGTAGTCCTTGGTCGTGATCGGATCGTACTTATGCGTATGGCATTGCGCGCACTGCACGGTGAGGCCCATCCAAATGGTGCCGGTAACCGCCATCCGGTCCGTCATGGAGTAGAAACGGAATTCCAGAGGATCGATGCCGCCCTCCTCGTTTAGCATCGTGTTGCGATGAAAACCAGTTGCGACAATCTGCGAAGGAGTTGGATTAGGCAGCATGTCGCCAGCGATCTGCGCGATCGTGAACTGATCGAAGGGCATGTCGGCATTGAATGCTTTGATTACCCAATCCCGATAGGGCCAGATCGAACGCTGGCGATCCTTTTCATATCCGTTTGTGTCCGCATAGCGGGCAAGGTCGAGCCAGCGCCGAGCCCACCTCTCGCCGTAATGCGGCGATGCGAGTAGCTGATCCACCAACCGTTCATAGGCGTCCGGATGTCTGTCTTTCAGAAAGGCATCTGCCTGTTCCGGGGTGGGGGGAAGCCCAACCAGGTCGAGATAGACGCGCCGAACGAGGGTGCTGCGGTCGGCCTCAGCTGAGGGGTTCAATCCAGCCTTTTCCATGTCTGCAAGCAGAAATGCATCGATCGCGTTCTTTGGCCAGGACTTCCGCTTTACTGAGGGCGGTGGCGCCTGAACTGGCGGCACAAAGGCCCAGTGCGTTTTATAAACTGCGCCACTTGCTACCCATCGCTTCAGGATATCGATCTCTTTTGGAATGAGGGGTTTATTGGCGACTGCGGGAGGCATGATGTCGTCACCATGCGAGCCGATGCGTTGGACAAATACGTTCTTTTCCAGCGGCATCGGGTGCCCTTTGAGCAGCGTTAGCTTGACTGCTGGGTTCGGTATATCCAGGCGCAAACCAGCCTTGCGCTGCTTATCGTCCGGCCCATGGCACTTAAAGCAGTGCGTCGTAATAATCGGTCGAACTTCGCGCGTGAAGTCCGGCGCTTGTGCGTGAGTTCGGCCCGGCAGTGCAGCCAGGCCTGCGAAGAGGATTGTATTGAGACAGCGATACCGCATAAATTGCTCCAGTAAGGAATATCACGAACGGTAGTGGCGCTGCTTGCTGCGCCATCGGGTTAGCACTGGCTGCGCGTATGGTTGGGTCGCCGCTTGCTGCGGCCGCGAATTGCATGGCGCATGCTGCACCCGCTTTTCAAGAATGCGGTTAGATGGTGGTTAATTATACAGCCATTGCGATATACCTTGTGGAAAAGGGAATAAGGGAGATAAGCGGGGGGTGTGGATTCTGTTTATGATTTTTGTATTATCTAGAGAGTCTTTTCAGTAAGCCGCGTCGAAGCTATGTGCATCTCATAGCGGGAGGTGCGTTTTGGCTTCTGAGAAAGGCACGGAAGGTGCTCGCGAGGCTCTGATT
>CAIXIX010000230.1 GCA_903919615.1 uncultured Chthonomonas sp. | reverse complement strand
AGCGTCAGCACCTTATTCCCAACTATGGTAAATGCCGTCGCGAGCGGCAATACATCGGCAGCGGCCAAGTAGAAAAAGCCAATGACCTATTGGTTGCCCAACGCCAGAAAGGACAAGGAATGCATTGGAGCCTGGAAACCAGCGACGCGCTTGCAGCCTTGAAAACATTGATCCTTAATGGAGGCTGGGACCGCTACTGGCAGAACCGCGAGGTACTACCCCTCGTCAACGCATAGCCCAAGACTTTTTCGCGCTAAGAAAAAATCTCGTGCTGCCCGGTACTGGGCAGCACGAGATACTCATGAAGATTGATCGTTACGGTGACTAACTGACATCGATTTTCACCTCGTTAACTGTTACTTTAACCGATATGAGGGGTCAATCGGCAGTAGCGCGTGCCTTTGAGGTGGTCGTGGGCAGGTAACACCCAGTACCCAACGCCCATTCTATACAAACTCCAACGGCATTTGTATGTCCTCATCCGGATCGGGCATCCAGCCATCAGGCTCAGTGGCGCCATAGATGGCGTGCGCGTGTCCGCCTCGATATGCCCACCCCTGGTCGCCATAACTCCAGTGCCAGTACTCGCTTGGATAGTTGGTGACGCCGAGCGGAATCAGCGCTTCGGCAATGATGTCCCGGTATCGGCGTGCCTCCGAAGACAGGCCAGGCGCATCGAACGCAAAACATCTCGGCGTGAAGGGAGTAAATGGGGCACTGTGGTTCAGCACCTTTCCGTGCTCATCCGCCAGCATCAGGTCGAGCGCTGCGCCCGTCGTGTGCGGGGGCGGGACACGCCTGTTCATAGGAGCGCTGTACCGGTTCACCATGCGCGTTAACCGCGCGTGTGACCAGTCTGGATGATCATGTGCCCAGCGGTTCCAGATAGCCTGATACATTCTGCGCTGAATGTGCGGTGGCCGCCACCCCTCGATTATTGCCAGCATGTATCCTGCGGGCAGCCTGTCGGCAGCCTCGGAAATTCTCTCTGCGACGCTTATGCGCAGCGCGGTCTCGCGTTTATAGTCAAAATGGGGCTTGTCTAATATGATTCTGGGTGAAAGTGCCAGAAAGTCAATCATTTCCTCGCCGCATTCAATAATCTTAATCTTACGAAGTTGGCTTACGGGCTCGGCGTGAGATGGCTTTGAGACGGGCATTGAATGACCTATTCTGTGTGTGCCGGCAATCGCAATCCCTTGGGTATCAGCAGCATGTCGAGCAAACCGAAGCCAAATTGTACCAGAAGTGCCAGTATGGCTGCAGGTATGGCGCCCTGTAGTATGGTGCGGTTATCGTTAATCGCCAGGCCGCTCACAATCGGCTCGCCCAGGCCGCCCTGCCCGATCAATGCGGCCAACGTTGCCGTGCCAACATTGATAATTGCGCTCGTCTTAATGCCCGCCAGGATTGTGCGCGAAGCCATGGGCATGTAGACCTTTCGCAATTGCGCGGAACGCTCCAATCCAAGCGCTGCGGCCGACTCCCGTAGGCTTGATGGTATCTCCTGCAATCCGGTAGCAGTATTACGGACGATTGGGAGCAGGCTGTACAGGAAGAGCGCGACGATGGCAGTTTGGACCTGAATCCCCAGCAGGGGCACCGAGACCAGCAGGGCGAGGAGCGCCAGTGATGGGATCGTCTGGATCATTCCTGTGACGCCTAGAATCACGTGGCTAAGCGAACCTGGCCGGCTCGCAACAATTCCGAGGGGTACGCCAACCAGAATGGCGAGGACAAGGGAGATGCCGACTAGCTCAAGGTGTCGCAGAGTCCAACCGGCCAACTTGTGTAGGAAGAGTGTCCAATCGAAGCCCTGCGGGGCATGCGCTCCTCCGCCTGCTGACTTGCGAAAGGCCGGATTGAAAAACAAGCTGGCCGCTTCTGTGAAGTCCTTGGTTTTTTCGGCCTCGGAGTTCATCCGGATCATTCGCGTCTCGTCGATCTCGCCTTCCAGAGTGCGCAGCGCCACTATCGCCTTAATGGGAGCATCCAATCGGTAGAGGAACACAGCCTTGTATGTTGGGAAGTAGCCGAGGTCGTCCTGCAGAACAGAAAAGCTACCGCCTGCAAGCATGGCATCCGTGGAGTACGCGTCCTTGACATCCGCTTTACCCGCAAGCAGGGCGTCGTATCCCAGCGTGTGCTCTACGCCAGCTACATGGTCCATGTTCAGGCCGTAACGTGATGCAAGCGGCTTCCAGCCGTCCTTGCGCTCCAGAAACTCATGCGTCAGCGCAACTCGCAGACCAGGATGTTTCTTGAGATCGCTAATCTTGCTGATCCTAAGCCGGTCCGCCAATTCTTTAGGCATCACCAGCGCGTACGTATCGTTAAAGCCGAGTTCGCCGGTCATTCCAATGCCGAACGGCTCAAGCTCGCGCTGCATCTCGCCGGTCGTAATCTCACCGTGCGATTTTAGCAGCTCTTCGCTGATCGTCCCAGTATATTCAGGGTAACACGTGATCTGGCCGGAATGGAGCGCGGCCCAAACGATCCCGGTTTTGCCCATGCCCTGCTTGTGCTCGGATGCAAACCCGGCGTCTGCGAGAGTTCGTTTAGCGATCTCGCCAAGTACATAAGACTCAGTAAACGCTTTGGAGCCTATGCGGAGTGATTGTGCTGAAGCAGGCACAATCAGCACACAAAGCCACAAAGAACCAAAGATGCAGCGTGTAAGTTTCACAACTGCACCAAACTTCTTTGCGCGGACATGAATTCAGTTACGAAACTGTTTGCTGGGCGTTCGCGCAGATCCTCGAGGCAGCCATGCTGTACAATCTTGCCGGATTGGAGCAGCACGATGGTATCTGCAAGGTAGCCTGCCTCGGCCATATCGTGCGTTACAAAAACCACAGTCTTCTTAAGGCGCTGAAATATCTCTTTGAGTTCGGTCTGCAGCCCAGAACGAACCAAAGGATCCAGTGCGCCCAGCGGTTCATCCAGCAGCAGCACATCCGGATCAAGGATCAGCGCACGCATCAAGCTGACGCGCTGTCTTTGACCGCCGGATAGCTCCACGGGATACCGGTCCAGGCCGTCGGCGGGAAAATTAGTTAGCTCGCAAAGCTCGTTCAGGCGGCGCTGACTGTCCGATTCGGCGGTGCGCAGGTGCTTCGGCATCAACAAGATGTTCTGCCGAGACGTGAGGTGAGGAAACAGTCCGCCATCCTGAATCACATAGCCCAGTTTACGGCGGATACCAATCAAGTCAGCAGGAGTAACTGTCTGTTTTTCAACCACAATCGTTCCTGATGTTGGCTCCAGCAACCCCACGATGAGACGCAGCACGGTTGACTTCCCGCACCCGCTCGGCCCGATGAGGGCAGTGGTTCTTCCGCCGTTCATTACCAGGTCGATAGGGTGCAGTGCGTAGTCTGATCCGAACCGCTTGCTGACCCCCCTAAGCTCGATCACAGCGCGCACCTCACTCCCAGGAAGCCCTGCCGATAGGTAGGAACGTACCAGTTGCGAAAACTGCATCGTAGAATTGGCGCTGCGGTTGCCCAGGAGCCTCCTCGGCACACAAAATGGGCGCCGTCCATGTGCTCCTTTGAGTACCCATCATACGGAAATGCTTCGAAGCCGGGGTAAGGCACGAATGGACTGGCTGTCCACTCCCACACGTTTCCGGCCATATCGAGCAGACCCAGCGAAGAGGAGCCTGAGTTTCGAAGACCAGCAGGTAACGCATGCCAGTTGTTAAGTCCGAAATTTGCCTGGCCTGGTGATGGCGCCGCGCCTCCCCATGGGTATCTGCGCATACCTTTCGTGTTGGCGTCCCAGGCCGCAGCAAACTCCCACTCGGCCTCAGTCGGCAACCGCTTGCCAATCCAGCGTGCATAAGCATCAGCCTCGAACCAGCTCACGCTAGATACCGGCTCATTGGGTTGAATGGCTCTTAATCCGACAGCCGAGAAATAGGCATAACCATTACCGTGCCGTACCCAGTATTCGGGGCATGAGGCGCCTTCGCGCGTTCTCCACTCCCATCCGGCAGCGCTCCACAACTCCTCACGGTTATAGCCGTCCCGGTCTATGAATTGAACCCATTGGGACGCTGTCACCGGCAGCCGGTCGAGGGAAAAAGGCGAAACCTCGACATTGTGCTCGCACTTCTCGTTGTCATATCCATGACGCCAGTTCGATCCCATGCGAAATGTCCCGCCTGCAAGCCGCATCATCTGTGTGGCAGCGGGCGGATCGAATTCCTGCTGAGCTGGAAAGTCGGTTGATACTCCCTCCTGCTTGCAGATCAACTGCAGCAACTCTGCTATGGTCTCAAGGTGCTGGCATTCGTGCTGAAGCGCAAACTCCCATGCGTATCCATCGGCGAGCAGCGGCAACTTGGAACTGAGATCGGCGCAATTCAGCGCTGCAAGGGACGCGCGGCGCGTTTGGGCAAGATAGGCAATGATCTGCTCTCGCGAAGGCAGATGAACACGGTCGTCCTTTGGGTTTTCGGGAAGATTTGCGAATAGAAACGACAACGCGCAATTGACGGGCGGCCTGCCCAACGCATTACACAGCGTCCACGCTTCCTCCGTCATACCGATGTGGCCGAAGTGCCAGCCGATAGGGCTGTAGAAGTCGTGAACGCGCAACTTCAGGAAGCGTTCCGGCGTCTGTTCGAGCAGCCGAAGCGTCTTCGCGCGCACGGCCCGCAACTCGACACGAAGTTTGGACTTACGCAACGAGGACGGCGCTTGCGGTTCATCCGGCGTCGATATCACACATTCTCCTCATCTACATAACACCAGCGCCAGTCTTCACCTTGCTCCGCGGATTTGATAATGGCGTGGCCCGTTGTATGATAGTGCTTGGCAGCGTGTTTGTTTTTAGACGAGTCGCAGCAGCCGACATGGCCGCAGATAAGGCACATCCTGAGGTGAACCCATGTATCACCCATCTTCAAACACTCTTCGCAGCCGTCCGTGTTCGGGGTCACCGGTTTTATTTGATCCAGATGCGTGCAGTTCGGCATGGCGTTCCTTTCTATCTCGTGGTCTAACAGGAGGTGGACTCTGTACCCAGGTAGGACGGTTACAAGTCCCGTCCCTACACGGCCTCAGTTAGTGACGCGCTTCGATTGGCTTAAGCAGGCAAACTGCAAACCATTCACGCTCGTCGGTCCAACTATTCTCAATTGCCAGCCCTGCCTCCAGCGCCAGTCGGCTAAAGGCGGCATGAGAGTACTTGTGACTGTTTTCGGTATGGATGTACTCTTCAGGCTGAAATGTAAACTTCCTATCCAGCGCAGCGATGCGTACGGTCTGTTCGCGCTGGCTCACGAGCCTCATCTCAATTCGGGAATGGTGATCGACAAACGGCGCGTGGTGATCGAACTGATCCAGGTCGAAGTTAGCTCCAAGCTCGCGGTTGATGCGCTTGAGTAGGTTCTTGTTGAATCGGGAGGTAACGCCTGCGGCATCGTCATACGCGGGCTCAAGGTGTGAGTGGTGTTTGTGAAGATCTATGCCGACCAGCAGTCGATCTTCTGAGTGCATTCCGGAGCGAATGCGGGCCAGAAACGATGCTGCTTCACAGGGATCGAAGTTGCCGACATTACTACCCATAAAGAGAAACAATCTGGGGCCGGACCGTGGAGGCAGCATCGAAATCGCGTCATTATACTCGGCGGCGATAGCAGTAATAGAGAGCCCCGGATAGTCTTGCATCAGTGCCCTGGAGCTATTGTAAAGGAACTCACCGGAGATATCGACAGGGATATAGGAGAGATTGTTGGGCCGATTTTTGCCTGCAGCATCCAGAAGGATTCTGGTTTTGCATCCGCTTCCACTTCCGAACTCCACCAGCGCAGAAATGTCGCCTGCCGCCTTAAGCATGGCGTCTGCGTGAGTATCCAGTATCGCACGCTCTGTACGAGTGAGGTAGTACTCCGGGAGGTCGCAGATCATCTCAAACAGGTGCGATCCGGCCTCATCATAAAAGTATCGACACGGCAGCCATTTTTGCGCGGCGGAAAGTCCTTCGGCAACGACATCGGCGAAGCTCTCAGGCGATCTGCTTACATCCGCCTCCAAAAAGCGCAGACGCGTATCCATCTGTTGTGTCAATGTGGTCCTCGCTAAATCCATTTGGTGCGAACACCAGCGACAAAGTAAATGTTGGGAGCTCAGGCGCATGTCTGGAAATAACTGCAACTGCCAGTGCTGCAACTACGTTCTGCTCACGCTCATTCCTGCCGGACGGGCCAGTAGCTTGCTTTGTTCCGTTATTTGCTGTTGCCGAGATGCAAGTTAGAGGCTCAGAAGACAGTTACCCGCCTCCTTCCCGCCCAATGCACACACCATATAATCCGGAACTTAGTTAGAGCACGCCACGTCCCTGTTACGTTACGCAACGGACACGAATCCGGGCATGACACAACTCATCACCGAACAAGAGTAGGACGGCGATTACTAGCATGGACGAATCCACGCCATGCGCATTGAAGACATTTAGTGCGGCTGCAAGTAGGTGGTTGTAATTTCTGCTGGCGTCGGCTCGCACAGCTCCCAGACAAACGGTTCACTGATCCGAAAACTGGATTTAGTATTTGGGTCAGTGATCCACAAGATGCCGGGCATTCACGCAAATGGGAACAGCAGCGTAGCCCAACACCAGAGAAGGAAAAACTATGGGGAAGCTAGACGGTAAGGTCGCAGTTATCACAGGCGGAAGCAGCGGGGACAAGCTGACTGCCAGCACCCATGCGGCAGAGTTTTAACAAATCAAACCCTGTTGCCGAGCAGGCGAATTGATTGTGACAGCCACCCTGCGGCACGTTCCATGCTTAGGAAATACGTATGACAGCAGAAGCATCGTGGGCAAATATCGTGTATCTGAGGAGCCCCGATGGCTCGCTCGATACCTTTCGCCTGGAACAAACACTTCCGCTGCTCACAGATGAGCAGATCGAAGCGATCCGGCCGTTCGCCAAAGAAGAGGAGATACCCGCGGGTCAATTAGTCTTGCGTGAGGGCCAGACCGATCTCGACTTCTTGGTTGTCCTCAGCGGAGCCATTGAGTTTTCTGCAGTCGACAGCTCCGGCAAAAAGACCATCCCAATCGTTCGCATCCCGGAGCGTTCTTTCGCGAGCGATCTGTCTTTGTTAGCGAATACTCCGCTTGCGGCAGACGGGCGAACTACTGAAGCGACCCGGATCCTCCGTGTCAGACACTCTGACTTCCGTCGCCTGCTCTCGGCCGAACCCGACTTAGCCTCGGTGATCCTACGCTCATTCGTTTTGCGCCAAAGCTACAAACTCCGCCACGACGTCGGCGCAGTGGTCTTGATCGGGAAGGCCGTTGATCCCGATATCCAGAAGCTTCGGACTTTCCTGAGCCGCGGCGACTATCCACACAAGCTGATCGAGCCCGATGCAAATGACGAAACCGGAACGCCCATGTTGAGATCCTACGGAATCCATCCTTCGGATATTCCGGCCGCATTCATTCGGAAGGGGTGCGTCTTGAAGAAACCGACTGTATTTGAGTTGGCTTCTGAGCTCGGACTTGTCGAAAATCTCCCCTCCGATCACGTCTATGATCTCGCAATCGCTGGCTCCGGACCTGCGGGACTCGCGGCAGCTGTGTCTGGTGCTTCCGAGGGGCTCGATACTATTGTATTTGATGCACTCGGCCCAGGCGGACAAGCCGGAAGCAGCTCGCGAATCGAGAACTATCTCGGCTTTCCCACCGGTCTCTCGGGTCAGGAGCTGGCATCGCGTGCGGCAGTACAGGCAATGAAATTCGGTGTCCGTTTGGTCAGTCCTCGGGCCGTCGATCGGATCGTAAGAGCTGGAAAAGATTTCTTTGAGCTAACCCTTCAAGATGGGGCAAAAGTCCTTGCGAAATCTGTCGTTCTCGCGACGGGTGCGGTCTACCGTGCACTCGACATTCCGGAATACAGTCGGTTTGTAGGGCACGGAATCCACTATGCGGCCACGGTCATGGAGGCGCAGCTCTGTTTTGGCGAGGACATCGTTATTGTTGGTGGTGGTAACTCAGCGGGTCAAGCCGCGCTCTACCTGAGCAAGACCAGCGCTCAAGTCCACCTGTTGGTCAGGCAAAAAAACCTCTCGAGCACAATGTCCAAGTATCTCGTTGAACGCCTTCTCACCTCACCGAAAGTTCGCATTTATTTCGATACGGAGCTAACTGCGCTTACGGGGCACGAATCTCTTGAGAATGTGGCATGGCGTAGTAGTGACGGGCGCTCCTGGACCAAACCCATTCGAAATCTATTTGTCATGATCGGGGCGGTTCCCAACACAGAATGGTCAAAGGGCTGTGTCGAATTGGATTCGAATGGCTACATCGTCACCAATACAATATCCCCTTTTGAAACGTCACAACCCGGTGTCTTCGCTGTTGGAGATGTGAGAGCAGGATCTTCAAAACGCGTCGCCGCTGCGGTCGGAGAAGGCTCTGTCGTGATCCAAAACGTGCTGCATTACCTCGCGCGGGCGAGTTCGGTGGAAGCAACGAAAAAGGCTGTTTAATGCCCAAATTCAAATTCGATCGGACACGATCCGGTACAAGGGAAATGGAGAGATTTCGATGAGGACACAACAGAATGTCCAGATTGTGAAGGCTGCATTTGCAGCAATCGGCCGCTGCGATATACAAAGTCTGCTGGCGTTGTCTGTCGAAGGTTAGGAGAAAACATATGAGCAGCAATAACGGACAAAAATTGGCGGGAAAGACCGCTGTGATCACTGGTGGCGCTACCGGCATCGGCCGCGCCGCCGCAAAACGCTTCATCGAGGAAGGCGCCTTCGTCTACATCTTCAGCCGCCGGCAGGAAGCGCTAGACGCTGCTGTGGCCGACCTCGGGCCCAATGCCCGCGCGGTGAAGGGCTCGGTCTCGGATGAGTCCGACCTCGACCGACTCTACGCGGCGGTGAAGGCCGAGCGCGGAACGCTCGACATCGTCTTCGCCAATGCCGGGGTGGGAAGCCAGCTTCGGCTCGGCGAGATCACTGCCAAGCATATCGACGATACCTTCGACGTCAATGTGAAGGGTACGATCTTCACGGTCCAGAAGGCGCTGCCGCTGATGGGCAAGGGCGGTTCGATTATCCTGACCGGATCGAGCGCCGGCACCACGGGCGCCCCGGCATTCACCGCCTACAGCGCGAGCAAGGCGGCAGTGCGCAACCTGGCGCGGACCTGGGCAGAGGACCTGAAGGGCACCGGCATCCGGGTAAACGTGCTGTCGCCCGGGGCGACTGCGACCGAACTCGCGAAGGAAGCGCTAGGCGAGGACGGCCTGAAGGCTTATGGCTCGATGACTGCGCTCCAGCGCATGGGCGATCCGGCGGAGATCGGGGCTGTGGCTGCCTTTCTCGCGTCGTCGGACAGCAGCTTCATGACCGCCAGCGAAGTCGCCGTCGACGGCGGCCTAGCACAACTCTGACACGCTACGCCCAGGCGCTCGCCCCCATCCGGTAGGCGAGCAAAGTGTCCCTCTCCATGTGCGCCAGAGCCTATAACTAAGTATCACCGTAAGCACATGGAGAGGGATTAGGGTGAGACCAGAACTCGGATTGGTTGCCCCTAATACCTGACGCTCAAAACCTAACACCTGTTTCCGGTGTTTGTCCAAAACCCGACAACCAAAACCTGGCCCGCATTACCCTATTACCTCTCCCGCTCCTCCCAACCTCAAAGACTTCACAGACATCACAAACTTCATAGACCTTCCTACTGTCCCTGTGCCGCCGTAAGCGCCAACAGCACCGGGATGCCGCGCCGATCTTTGCCATATTCGAGATCAACCGTCGTGATCTGTCGCTCCGGGTGCGGGTTGTTCCACTGCATAGAGTAGGCAGCCGCATACTCTGGATCTGTGCCGTACTGGGCAGACCAGCCTAACTGCGCTGCCTCCAGCGGAGCGGGGCTCTTTTGCCGGTAGTCATCCACGCCAATCTCCGCGTACACAGGCACTCGCTCCGTAGAACCATCCGCGTAGTGCACGATGTAGGCTGCCATCTCAAACTTGCGACCGTTCTTGATGTCGTCTGGTGATCGGCGGTTATCGATGCGCGCCGTCTGCAGGAAGAAGAGTGCGTCCGCCTTGCGGTTCACCGGGATATCGCGAACCGATTCCGGCAGATTAGTCGGCAGGCAGGAACCTCCAAGCATGATCACCGTCGGGACTGGCGATGTGGTGAAGTCGTACACGGAATAGGTGATTCCGCCAAAGCTATGCCTGCCAGACGGCAGATTCGCAAACGTTCGGTTCTTGTCGCCAAACCAGCCCTGAGCTGTGCGATAGGCGTTCGCCTGGCGCGATATATCGATTGGGAAGCAGGCCAGCCCCGCTCCTGCAATAACAGTTTTACCGCCAGAAAACTTCGCATTCAGGTTGTGCAAAACGGTGTCCACGATCTTACGCTTCTTTATCGCGTTTTCAGGCACCGTCTCCGTGCCCATAAACTTCACATTGCACAGGACGATGCCGCCTTTGCCGCGAGGATAGGCCATCAAGGCGCCAATATTAAGCATCTGCTTTACTCGGTTGTAGAAATCTGGCGGACGCCCAGCTTTCAAGTAGATATTATCGATCCCGATCAGTGGGCCGACGCTGGGAAGCTGTTTCCAGGCCGCAATCTGCAGAGTGACTATCGATCCGCTAGTCGCAGGGTTAATCTCAAAGGTCTGCGGCTTGTTATCCGGATTTGTCTTGAACTCGAAGGTCTTCTTACCATCGAAGATCAGATTCACCTGCGTTTGAGGCCAGTAGTTGGTGTCACCAATCCAGGTGAACGATTTTATCTGCTGTGACGTTGGGAAGGTTATCGGAATATCGAATGGCTTGCCATCCGTCGGCGCCGGGAAGTTGATGATCAGCGGCCAGCCATCCGCGCCGACAAAGTTGTTGGTGATCTTGTCGTAATTGCCGAATGTCGACGTGCCGAATGGGGCCACGTCCTCATAATCAACCACGTAGCTGAATGCGTTGGTATCCGGATAGTCTCCCGCCTGCCAGTCGAAGATACGCCGTCCAGAGCTCATCACGATATCGGAAGTTGCAAGGCCCGCGAGCAGTGGGCTCCGCACGGGCGGCAGAGTAACCTTTTCCTGGCGGAACGGGCGGATCATGTGAGTGAAGCCCACGATGCGATTGTAAGCGCTTAACCCTTCGGGCTTTAGCCCACATAACAGGAGCCAGCCTCCAGTGCGTGTGAACCTGGATACGCGGCTTTCGTTAGACGCGAGCAAATTAAGATTTGCGGGCGTCGCTGCAACGATGGCGATACCGTTATCCAAATTTAACGCGTCCAGCGCCGACTGAGATCGGGTGAATTCGATCCCCATCGATTCAATGGCTTTGGTCAGTTCCAGATACTCTGCAGACTCCGACGCCTGCGCCGCAACATAGGTCGTTGGCCGGTAAACCTGTTTGTAGTTCACCCCATAACTCAGCATATTGACCAATAGCTGACGCGCTATCGGATTCGCTGCAAGCGTCTCTTCGATGTTAAGCTGACTGAAAAGCATCACACCCTTACCCACGGGCGCCTCCACGAGCGCAGAGTTCTGCAGCCCCTGCCCGCATTGAATCAGCGAACGTGCCCTAGATGTTGGCTTTTCGTAGGCATCCCGGTAGACGGTGCCACGATCTCCTGTCCAAACAATGAAATCCTGCGCTTTGATGCCGGAAAAGAGAGGATGGTCGAGATCTTCACAGTAGGCGATGCTGCCGCTGTTTGTTGCGGGTTTCATCTCTGCAGGCAAGGCCTGATACTTCAGCGGGTTGTTTTGCTCAAGCAGGATGACAACGTGCCCCGCAGCGGCATACGCTGCAAGACGGCTCGAGCCACTCTCGACCTGCCCAATAGCATTCTTTCCGATTACCAGCACCTTTGTGCCAGCGGGAAGGCTGTTGAGCGAACCAAGCGTTACAAAGGCCACGTCGCGGGATTTAAGATAGCCGCCCGCAGCGCCTGAGGGATCGTAAACAGCAATCTGTGCTTGCGATGCGGCAGCGTTGGAGAGTGACGCGCCCCCAGACGCGCCAAGATACCAATTAGGCGCGGGCAGTATCGAAAGTGGTTTTCTGTCTTCGAATACCACCTTGTTCTTTACAGTCAGGCTGAGATAGAGCTCGCCTTCTGATCGTGCCGAAACCGTCGGCAAATCCAGTTGAATATCGAACTTGTCGCAATGGCCCGCTCCAACGGGGCGAACGGAGGTTGCCGTTGCGATGGTTTTACCCAGAACCTTCAGGCTCCATGTGAGCGTGATTGGGTCAGACGAAGTTGTGTCGTTGAAAATCCCGAGCGTTCGTTTAACGTGGCTGCCGGCTGCAAACTGCCAGTTCCACTGGCGGCACAACACGGCGATTGGCTGCCAGGAGTTATAGTAGAGGTCCGATTCTCCACCCATCCAGAGCTGGAAGGAGACCTGTTCGTTCCAGCGATATCCCTCGGACAGCATTTTCGCGATCAGCCCCATCGCCGGATACGACTCTGCCTTGCCAACATACGCGCTTTCGCCTCCAACGGTGGCCAGAGCTGCCGCATCGTTACCCTCCGCGAAGAAGCTCTCGCCCATAACGATGGGCCGCAAATGGGTAATTGGCCAGCGCTGATGTCCGGGACTGCCAGATTTGCGTGCCTCTTCCAGCGTGTAAGACTCGTCTGGATACCTGGTCAGCTCGGATTCCAGATAGTGACCGCCATAAATGGGAAGGGATTCATCTAACAGCGCATTTCCGCCATCCGTCATCTGGGGTCGGGTGGGGTCGAGCGCGGCCAGTTCCGCTGCCGCACGTTTCATCTCCGGATCGGTATACTCATTTAGTCCGAAGACATTGGCATTGATGAAAGTAATCTCGTTCTCCATCGACCATACAAATATGCTCGGATGATTGCGCTGCCCTTTGGCCCAGGCGACCAACTGCCTGCGCCAGTTATCGAACAGGGCGCGGTTCGCAACCGTGACCTCTTTGCCATTTTGAGTTGTGTTTTTCGTGAGGGCATAGTTTGCGCCCTCGCCATCGAAAATACCAGTACGCCGCACGGGGATACCGTTGTCGTCAAAGAAGTTTAGAGCAGCCTCCATCTCCTTGCCATCATAGTCGGTCTCTGCCCACACCCGCTGCCAGTTCTGGCCGTGCTTCTTCCACGTCGCTAACGCCTTAACGTTTGCTTTGCCATAATCGGCGAGGTCGGCTCGCCCATGCCACAGAATGCCGTTCAGCGTGAATGTTGCGCCATTCCATCCCCACTCTCTAAAGCCAAAGCGCGTATGGCGCTCATCAATCACTGCTCCGTTGCGTCGGATTCTCGTAATAACCACATACTGCTGTGGATCGTCCGGCTGCCAGAGGTGCGGGTTGGTCCAGCCTTCACTTAGGTGGACCGTTGCATCCGAACCTGGCGGGATCTGCACGCTCCGCGGGGCAAAGGTCTTCTCGGCCGAGCCGCCTTTGATAGGCACGATCTCGTTTTCTACCTGTACCTCGCTCACCTGTTTGCTGGAGTTGTGCACGCTCACTTCGAGGCCGAGCGTTTTCTTCGTTACCGAGGGAATGGCGAAGACGTCCGACGTGTAGACACTGCCTGTAACGATGAGAGAGGGCTCCTGCAGAATGCCATTCTCCGTGTGGTTCCAAACCGGGTAGTCCAACTGCATAGAAACGCCCTGGTTGGAGTTAAAGAAGTCGGTCGGAAGTACCATGCTGTAACGCAAGTTCTTGCCATCGTTTGGATTCAAGGCGTAATAAGTGTCTTTTATGCCAACGCAAACTTCGTTGATGCCTGGCTTCAGATTCCCTGTTATATCTGTGTCCCATACGGCGTAGGGCGTATCGGTCCACGAAACCTGCTTGCCGTTGATAAAGAGAGTAGAAATAAAATTTACACTTGGGATATGGAGATAGACAGCTTTGCCCTTTAGGGAGTCGCCCTCCGGGATTTCGATGTGAGTTCGAAGCAGGTAGCGATGAGCGAATGTCATTCCCGGCAGCACCTTATTGCGGTCGCCTGGCACCTGCATGCTGTGCCAATGCAGGGAATCGTTAGCAGGCAGTGACGCGATCGGGCCAGTTCTCTCCTGAACGAGCTCTTCATCCCAGCGCGCAAACTGCCAGACGCCCTTTAACGAAATTGGAGTTTGGCCAGGCATATCGGGAATTGGAACGGATATTTTATTCGTTGCGGCGAGTGCATCTGCTGCGGAACTTGCAGTCGGGTCTCCGGGCTTAAATTTGCCATCAGGGACAAAATGACCGGGCGTAATACAAATCGCATCGGAGGCGTAAAGCACGTGCTGAATTTTGTGCTGGGCATCGTAGGTTCGAGGCAATCGAATTCGAAGCGTATGTTTGCCCGCAGCAAGGTTGCGGGTGCCAAGCTTGAGCCAGGCGACCTCTGCCCAGAAGCCGATTTCGGTTAAGTCGGTTGTTATCGCATCTGGTGAAACGCGGGTCCATGCGGCATCGGAATCGAGCTGCCACTCAAAATCGGACCGAACAAACTCAAACCCTATACGATTCCAGATCTCATAGCTTGCCTGTTGCGCTGTATCGAAGTCGTAATCGAACACCGCACCTTCTGCTGGAAGTTTCTTCTCAACCTCACCGGCATCGATGCTAACCTGCAGCCATTGATCCCCGGACATCACTCCGGCCCATTTAGAGGGCGCTAAGTCCAGAGTCTTGCGTGTCGGTGATTCTCCCTCGAGCCACACTACGCTATTATTTTCACTGTTGGAAGCTTGAAGCGTATTCGGCAGCGCTAAATACGCGGCGAACATTGCAAACCAGCCGACAGACTTCATAGTTAGCCCTCTCTTGCTCGGACTATTCAAGTTCCACTTGTAAGGCGCATCAAGCGGCGCCACTACCAAACTTGAATTATCCTGGCGTTACCACACAGAACGATTGAGTTACGGACGCTGCAGTGCGTCCCGCGCATAAACCGCCAATTCGCCATTCGGAAAAAGCCTGAGCATCTCTTGATACACCGCGACCGACTGAGCATGGTTTCGATAGGCGTGTTCAATGATGTGCGCCATCCGGTACAGCGCCATCTCAGAATCGGGCGCCGTCGGTGCGAGATCGTACATTCTGCGATACACCTGATAGGCGAGATCGTTCGATGTACGATGCTCCAGGGCGGAACCGAGCTTTAGATAGAATACAGGGTGCACTCCTCCATACTGAACGGGAATGCGTAACACAATCCTCGCAACTACTTCCGGATCTGCCTCTTTGAGGAGTAGAGTGGCATAGCGGTTGAAAACAAGCAGCGCTTCGTTAAAATTGCCGTCGAATGTGGATGATATCTTATCGAGGTAGGCCAGCACCAGCTCAAGGTTGTCGGTTGGCTGCTGCATCAGGGTGTGCAATTCGCCCACGGAGAGAAGCGTAAAGTCCTGAAGATCTGCATGCGCTGCCTGAATCTCGGAAATCTCCTCGTTGTCTCGCCTCGACCTAAACAGCAAGACGGTTAAGTAACCTGCTGCAAAACCACCTATGTGTGCAAGATGGCCCACGCCATCTTGTCCCCGAAACAGGATGGTCATTAAGATGTCGCCACCGACATAAAATCCGATGACCCACTTGGCCCGACACTCCCACACGCCATACCAGAACCAGCCAAACAGGTAAAAGATGCAGATGATGGAGTGCGGAAACAGGTAGAGGTAGGCTCCTGCAACACCCATGATCGCCCCGGAGGCGCCCAGGGATGGAACATCTGGGTTTCCGATACCCCAGAACAGGTCTTCAAGAATATCGCCGCTAAGCCCTGCAGCGAGGTAGAGGGCGATAAAGCGTCCCGGCCTCATCCTGCCTTCCGTGGACGCTCCGAACAGCCACAGGAACACCATATTGCCGATCAGGTGGAATAGGTTTTGATGCAGGAAGAGGGCAGATACGATACGCCACGGTTCACTGTACATCGTGTTGTGCGTGACGGCACAGGTCTCAACAATAGACTGTCGAATCTGCAGATGCTCGTCGCAGCTGGTGAGAAATACGAGCGTATTGACCGCGATGAGACCAATCGTAATCCAGGGGAAGTGATCTGGCGGATTTTTGGTTCTATATGGGAACAGCATCTGGTCGTATCCTGCTGCCTACTCCAGAATGGCGTACATAGCGTCTGGAGGTAAGGTTAAATCGAATGCGCCGGAATCGACTTTGCCTTGAATCACTTTCAGAGCGTATCCGCCAGAATCGAGGATCGTGGCGTGCGTGAGCGCCCTATTCTTAATAAAAATCGTTGCGTTTAGCGAATTGATTCGCCAGGGCATCGAACCGGTATCGACAATCTCAAAACCATGAAACGTCTGCTTGCCGTCGTCACTCGGGAAATCTGAGGGTTTAGCGCTCCAGTTTGTTGGCCTTGCCCTAGTACACATCTGAACCAGTATTTTCTTCGAAGTAGCAAGAGGCTGCTTGTCCATTGAGACGCACACGATGGTCGCGTAGCTGTCTGTACAATGGATCGTAACGTCGGTAAGCGTAACTGTGGGATCGGCCTTTAGAAATCCGGTAGCCCCCTGAGCACGCGGAGCGTTAACAGTGCAGATGCCTTTGCCATAATCGAGCCGGATTTCACCTGTGTTGCTGGTTACGACACTGCGCGAGCTATCTATGTAGCGTGACAGGTCGGATACTACCGACTTCGAGGAGTCGCCGCCATATTCGACTTCAACGGGCCCAACGAGAAACGCCAGCGGATCGACGCCGCGGCTGATAGTAGACTTGCCGCCTGTATTACCGGTATTGCGATTAGGATCGAAGGTTTTGTCTTCAGCCAGAATCGGGTCCTTGCGCTGCCACAAATCTTCGAGGGAGCGAACTTCGTGAACTGCGGGCTTGCCTCGAGTGATGTACTCCAGCCTGTACATGAGAGCGCTTGCAGGAAAGCTGCCAGCAAGCATAGGTGTGGAGCAGGTCCACTTGTTCATAGGGTGGTGGCCATTGATGTTGAGGAAGTTAAAGTATGGATCCGGATCGTAATCTGGTGTTCCGCCTGTGGCAAACCAGTATAGCGAAGATACGCCGGTGAGCGACTCGTAGGCTGCCGCAAGAAATGTCGCTTCCGACTGGTAGCCTTCCGGGTTAACCCACGAGCTTTCCGTAATTACCATCGGGTGGCCTGCTACCTGCTTAAGGTTGAATGGCATGCTTCTTGGATCCAGCAGGCACGAGTTGTTGGTAAAGTGGTGTCCCGGATCGATACGCCATCCGTTGTTCGCGCCTGTATGAACGCCACCGGTGTACCGATTCACGGCGAGAACATCAAGTCCAACTGCTGCATTGGTGTAGCGTTCCGCATCATTGAGATGAATTGGGTCAGCGGTAATCCAGTTGGATGCGTTGATAAGCTGCTTGCAGCCGAGCGTGTTGTGATAGTAGTCGGCTATGGAGCGATAAAATCCGCGCTGTGTTTCTGCAAAGAAATGCGTTTGGTCGGCAGTTCTAACCGCGAAACCACCGGTTTGCTGCTGAGTGAGCATCCATGTGTCGAGGATGACGGCGCTGCCATGTTCAAGATCATCGGGCGGGTTTATGGCGCCGCTCCATGCGGAACGCACTGCGTCGGCAGAACCATATTTCTTTATCGCCCAGGAAGCAAAGAGTTTGCCTAGCGCTCTCTTTTGTTCGGGATGAAGCCCCTGCATGGTCCAGAAGAACATTCCGTCTTCATTCTGAACCTGGATGAGCGCAACGGCAGGGTCATTGCAAAGCGGTACGTTGGTGTAGGGGTTTGGGTGAGTATAAAGCTCCTTCACCCAGGCTTTGTATCCCTTTTGAAGCTGAGGATCGAAGAACAGAACACCCCACAAGTCCGTAGTGCCAGAGTAGCCCTCGATCCCCCAGTTAGTTGCGTTCTTTCCTGTGGCCCAGTACGGTGAAATCGTGCAGTATATGCCCTCTTTTTTCATCGCGGCAACACAACGCCAGATGTCATCGATCTCCTTTTTGTTGACATCTGTTACCGCTGAGTTTGTGTCTGAACTACAAATCTGAGTATGAAGCCGCACCATATTTACGCCGATGGAGGCAAGGAAGCGCGCATGACGCGCTAGTTCATCCTGTTTTAGATGGTAACCATCGGTTACAACCGACCAGAAACGCAGCGGATTTCCACTTCCAGTGACAAAATCTCGGCCATCTTTTGAAAGCCGAACAAAGCCAGATTCGCCAGCGGTTTTTTCGTTCAGGCTGCGCAGATTTAGCAGGCTGCCAGGTCGGTCGATCCCATTATAACCGAAGGCCCATGTTGGAGCAGTGGAACCGTCCTGTGCTTTAGCGTGCAGGTTACAGTTCGTGGAAAGAACGAGGGAGAGCGCCACAGCGACGATGCTGAAGTGAGTTTTGTAGGACACGAAGGCACCCCCAAATTAAAATCGCGACAGATCCGCCCATGGACGGCGCCGCCGCGAAATCGGGGTCGCCCTAGCGAAGCGTAATTGTTGATGTAACAGACATACCGGCACGCAACTGGTCTAGGTTTGGTTGGTTCGGTTCAAAGACAATCTTCACCGCGACACGCTGCACTACCTTCGTAAAGTTACCCGTGGAGTTATCAGGGGGCAACAACGCGAAGGTAGCGCCGGTTCCAGCCGATATGCTATCGACATGCGCCTTATACTCGGCGCCCGGGATTCCATCGACTTCAACCAGTACGGGAGAACCAGAATGCACACCCGTAAGTTGCGTCTCCTTGTAGTTTGCCGTTACCCAAACATCCTTGTCTGGAATTATCGTTAGTAGCGGTGTTCCAGGCTGCACATACTGGCCCGGCTCTACGCTTTTTTTGCTGATCCGACCGGATATCGGAGCAACGATCTTTGTATCTGAAAGCTGAATTCTTGCCGCTTCCAATGCAGCCTTTGCCTGCTCAATGCGGGCCAACGCCTGGTCTCGAGCGTTCTTCTTTTCCGACACCTGTACTGGCGACGTGTCCGCCTGTTTTAGCGCTCCTGCGGCCTGTGTCTCTTTTGCTGCTGCCTGGGCAATCCCTTGTTTTGCGTAAGTAAGCTGCGCGCGTGCAGCAGTTACCGCTGCTGCAGCAACTGCGTTCTGGGCGATTGCAGCGTCAACCTGCGCCTTACTTTGAGCAACTGCCGCAGCATTCGCTTCGATCTGTTGTCGGGCGGCTCGTAAATTCGCCTGGGCTAGAACAATAGCAGCTTGCGCCTGTGCCACGTTGTGCTTTGCGCTTTCGAGCTGCGCTTTTGCCTGTTTTGCAGCAGACGCTGCATTCTCTGCAGTTTGAGCGCTCATTGCGCCTTCCTGATAAAGCCGAGCGTAACGTGCTGCATCGTGGTCTAACCGCTCATACACGGCCTGGCTGGCATCAACTGCACTCTGAGCGGATCCAAGGCTTGCTTCTGCTGTTGCCACCTGTGCGGCTGAAGCTTCTGAACTGTCCCTTGCATGCTGCAAGTTTGCGTTAGCGGCAACCTGACCGCTTTTTGCTAACGACAGCGAGGCTGCTGCGCTGTCTTTTGCGGCCAGGGCGGATTGCACGCCACTTTCGCTGCGTCTCGTTTCGGTCTTTGCCTGATCGATACCGCTGTCTGCTTGTTTGATGGCTCCAGTAGCCGTAAGGTGCTGCGCGTCGCCTAGCGCGGAAGCAAGCGTAATATCCGTTCCCGCCTGTTGGGCTGCAGCGACAGCCGCCTCAAGATTCGCTTTCGCTTGGTTGTAGGCAGCCTGAAGGGGAGAGGAGTCCAGCTGGCAAATGAGGTCTCCTGCTTTGACCTCCTGGTTCTCCAGGACGGGTACTAAGGTAACCTGAGCGCTTATCTGTGGGGAGACCATGATCAGGTCGCTGGTTAGCTGCGCATCATCAGTGACGGCATGAGCCTGATTGAACTTCCATGCATTGTGTCCAACCAGAGCGGCGCCAAATACCAGTAGGGCAAGAATGACAATGATAAGTGGCTTTCTGCTTCCCGATGGTGATGCGACTTGATCGGCGCTATCCCGCGCTCCTGCAGATTGCTGTACAGACATAAAGACGCGAAGTTCCTTCAATCGATGTGAAGTATCAGTACAGTGCGCTGATACAGAATTACTAATGCCGAGGTGTTGACATATTGTCGCTTACCACGCCGCCGTGCTATTGTAGCGTGTGGAGGCACACTTAAAGTGAATTTACGACTGAAAGTTGCGTGTGGTTGCCGTAGGAGCCGAACTTAAATCATTCGATCCAGAAGTCTAAGATTTTTTCTGGTGAGAATTGCCTCCAGGAAATGGCTTCCGCAGTTGTTCCAGACATGGAACTGGAGGGGACTACACCAATCACTTCAGACTCATACGCCAGAGTGTTATATTGCTTCGCCAGACGATCCACATAGTTCCAGATTTCGATGAGAGGCGTGCTTTCAGGCTTGGTTAAATTCATCGATACCTGGGCTCGTCCACGCGATGGCAAGTAGAGACCTATTGCCCTAACGCCTCTTAGCCAAGGGATGAGGCCAGATTCGCGATTTATCCGAATCGCTGCGGCTATTCTGCGTGCGATCGATAGATCGGGAGTAGCAAGATCGATATTGTATGCGACGAGCGGTGGTCGTGCACCCACGATCGTAACACCAGCGCCTTGAGTAGGGTAGTTAGGTGTAACATCAGGGGCCAGGAAATCGGCGCTGTTTGTCGCAGCTTTGCGCAGCGCGGCGCGGATGGAGGGCAGGGCAGTTAGGTGCCCCGGTCTGGCAGACCATTCGTAAAAATAGACAGGGATGCCGCACTCGACGGCAATGCGTTCAGCAATTACTGCAGCGATTCGAATTGCCTCTTCTCGTGGAGTATCCAAAAGCGGCACTATCGGCACGACATCTACAGCGCCGAAACGAGGATGAATGCCATCGTGCTGGAAGAGGTCGATCTTATTGACCGCAATTTTGCTCATGTTTACGACAGCGGTCTCAATTCCCACTCCACTGCCCAGCAGGGTGATTACCGAGCGGTTATGGTCTGAATCCAACGAATAGTCGATGACACGGACATCGGCTGCCACAACAGCAGACGCTGTAAGGGCGGCGATCACGTCTGGTCGCCGCCCTTCGCTGAAGTTTACCGCACTCTGAAAAAGCAATCTCGACATCAGTCATTTATCAAAACAAAGGCCTCAGTCATTTGTTCGAAATACGAACTTGACTCCTACCAGTTTCTTCCACGTTGCTGCCTGATCAGTGGTGAGTACAGCTCTGATTTTATCTTCGGATGCGACTCGTACCTTTTTCAGCGCATCGCCTTCAAGCGCTTCCATCATTTTCTTCTGCATGTCGTTCGGATTGAATCCCTGCGGAATCTGGCCACCGTTTTTAGCCGCGTCCTGGCCCAACTTGATGGCGGAATTCATCACCGGCTGAATTGCTGCGACCTGAGCAGTCTGATAAGTTTTCAAAGCGGCTTCGACGACAGTCTTCTGCGTGGGAGTTTCAGACATCAACTCAGCTACGGCCTTGTCGGAAAGGGATAGCAGTCCGCGCCACTGAAGGTCCAGCTCACGGAGCCGTTTCTTTTGCTTCTCTGTCAACTGCGCTTCGAACTTGGAATCCTGCTCCGTCTGGAACGTCTGCATGGCTTCCTGTATCCCTTGAAATGCTTCGTTAATGGTATCTTTGACCGCAGTAAGGTCGGGCGGTCCCCCGGATCCCTGTTGAGCGCTGTTTGCAATGTTTGCTGCGCTGGTCTGAACATTCTTCATAACGGATTCCATGATCCGTTTTTGCATGGCCTGTTTGCTGTCAACGTCCATCGAATCAAAGTCTTCACACTGTTTCGAGTTTAGGAATAGCTCGCTCCGAACATCGTGCCTTTTTAGCAGATTGCGTTCGGTGCTCCGTGTGAAATCGGTTAAAAATCCACTTGCTCCACCTACAGTCATCATCATTGGGCCAATGTTAAGCCCACTTAGCAAGCTTTGAAGTTGGTCCGTCGTAGGTGCAGCCTGTGCTGCCTGCGTCGTAGCTGTTTGTGCGGCGACAATCGTAAGCTGTGCGGGTACCGTAGCGAGTGCGCAAACTATTCCTAACATTGTAATTCGAGAAGTGTGCATGTTTGCTGCCTCCTCAGGTTGAGTTCGTAACCTGATTATCAGATGCGTTAGCGTCTAGCATATCTTACGTGGTTTGTCTTCAACCGGTTTCAAGGCGCCGACAGCTACTCAGGACGCCGGGTTGTGGGCGGCCCACCGTGCAATAAGCCACACTATCAATATACCTTGGCAGCAAGATACTTAGGCAACGCGCATTAATTACAGCATCACCTTTAGGCCATCGGATTGTTGCGGTCTTATAGTGTAGTTCCAATCTGGGTGCCATGTATTGCGCTCGATGTTGAGGCTGTTCATTTCTGCCTCGGTTACTTTGATCGCT
>CAIXIX010000229.1 GCA_903919615.1 uncultured Chthonomonas sp. | reverse complement strand
TGCCGTGCGACGGGGCCCTGACACGGCCAACGGTTGCGAGGATCGAGAGGTTGATTTGGCCGGTTTCTTAGTTTGAAAGGTCATAACCGCCGAGGCGACGGCGCCCCGGTGTTTCGGCGTTGCGTGCGCTTGGATTATATGCCCGGCCAGGTTGGGAGATTATGCTGAAGGAGTTTTCGCTTCAATGTTTGGTGACCGAATGATTTGCGGTTGGCTGGCCTGCTAAGGACGCCAACCTTGCGTGAAGGCAGGCTTGGCGTTCTTAGGCGTGTAGCACAGATGAGGACCTAACCATGTCTTTGCATTCTGCCCGCAGGGCATTTGCGAATAGGCGTGGCTTTTATGCCATGTATCGCACAGCAACCCACCACACATTTTCACCTGCTTCCTCCTTGCGCGCCCACGGCGTGCAAGGTGGAAGCAGACGGCTCTTGCGGATTTCGCTCGCCGCATCTCTCCAACGGGCATTCCTGCCCTTCGCTCTGATTAGCTCACTCTGCGCACCTGCCCCGTGATAGCGGTTTCGCAGGGCTCCGCCCCGCACTCCGTCTACACATGACTCATATCTCTGTAGGCCATTTGTAAGGACAAAGCGAAGCGGAATGATCTTATCCCCCTCCCCGACCCCTCCCACGTTTGCTCGCTAGGGCTCACGGAGAGGGGACTAAATGCGCGCCTCCGGACCAAAGGTCGGATCTAGCCGAAGATATGATACATGCGTAGTCATCGGATGCGGGCGGTATGCGGATTGGCGTGGGCGGCTCCCAGCCCTAGCGGACTGGGCTATCTTCTTGTGCCCCCTGAGGGCTGAGGTGTGGGCGGTTAACTATGCCGATACTGCGTAATAGTTTGTTGTCGGCATCGATGTACACAGAGGTTCACAAGTGTAAGGAGAGATGGCGTTGATGCAATGTATACGAGTTCTGGCCTCATCCTAAATCCTTCTCCACGCAGTTAGATGCAGTATCCGACGCAGCTTAGCTTTCCGCGTGGAGAAGGACTTGCGCGCCTTCGGATGCGGGCGGTATACGGATTGGCGTGGGCGGCGAGGCGAGTGAACCCGGGACGCGGCTATGGCTATGGTGATAGTTTGCGTTACAAAGTCTATCGCAGCGCCCCTACAGATCCACGGTACGCTGTAAGCTTAGGGGAGTTTGGTTTGCTGGGCTAAAGCAAAGCGCGGAGTGGGTTTTCGATCGTGGTGACGACGGTTTGGACGAGCTTTGCCGCAGCCAGCGCTCGGATCTTGCTCGGATCGTAGGTGAGGCTAAGCCAGAGAGAAAAGCTATCGCCCTGCGCGCTGGTATGTCTCTTGATTCGGCCGATGCCAATCAGCGGGCATTGCGAGACGGGCATAGTCGGGGTGAAGGTATCGACGCAGAAGCTGCCAAGATTCGTGATGCAGGCTGCTATCTGGTTGACATCCGCCGTATCGATATTGCCGATTAATGCGGCGTCTCTGATTCTTGCCGTCTCTGCCACAATCGTTCGGAGGCTTAGCGTATCCACGTTCAGCACAGGCGCTACGACAAAGTCTTCTTTCGTCTCAACTGTCAAGCCGATATGCAGGCCACTATCGTAAGCTTCGTCAGGACAGTTAGTCCCTCGAGCCTCTGACAGCGCCTGAGCCAGAATCATCAGCATTAGGTCGTCGATGGTCGCTGCGGTTCCGAGGTGGTTAATCCTTTCCAGCAGCAGCATTAACTCTGTGGCGTCTACTTCGGAGGTGAGAGTAACGGGAGATTGCGCCGCTGGCTCTTCTTTTAGTGCGTCACGAACATCACGCTCCACAATGGCGCCTTCAGGACCCGTTCCTCGTAAGGTTTTCCACTCGAGATTACGATCTTGTGCGAATCTCTTTGCTCGAGGAGAGATCAGGATGCGGTTTCGGCTTTGGTCAGTAATCGCCCGTACTTTTGGCGCCAGCGTAGGAGCCACTGCGGATGTTATACGCGCGGCAGCCGGTTGATGCAGAGTTGTTAGCTTTGTGTCGGCAGCAGGAGTTGTCTCGCCTTCGCCAACAATAACTGCGATGCGCGTTAGTGTCTGTACGACGTCGCCAGCCTTCGCACTGATCCGGATCAGCCTTCCGGAGCCCGGAGCCTCAACATCCAGGGTCGCTTTATCGGTCTCCACACAGAACAGTGGGTCGCCCTTAACGACCGTATCGCCCTCGTTTCGATACCAGGCGATCAGAGTAAGCGTGTCTACTGTCGTTCCCAGCGGAGGAACCATTACATCAACAGCCATAAGATCTCCTCAAAACTGAGCCCTTACTGCAGTGACGATGCGCTCTATGCTGGGGAGATAGTAGGCCTCCATCGGTGGCGCAAACGGCGGCGGCGTATCCAGGGACGCTACTCGCTTGATCGGTGCATCCAGGTAGAAAAATGCCTCTTCGGCGACAATTGCGGCGATCTCCGCGCCCCAACCATGGGTCAGGTTGTCCTCTTCCACCACAACCAGCCGTCCGGTTTTGCGAACCGAATCGAGAATAAGCTCTTTATCCAATGGAACCAGGGTTCGCGGATCGATCACCTCAGCCTCTATGCCTTCGGCTGCAAGTATTTCCGCCGCCTCAAGGGCGCGATATACGGTCATCAGTTTCCCGACAATCGTCACATCTTTCCCGGCGCGGCGAATGGCGCCTTTGCCGATCGGGACCGTGTAGTCCTCATCCGGAACCTCGCCAATGGGCGAGAGCGCTCCCTTTTCCGATCTTCCGCCTTTGCTGCCATAGAGAAGCTTATGCTCGAAGATGAGCACCGGGTTTTCATCTCGCACGGCGCTTTTTAGCAGACCCTTGGCGTCATACGCCGTGCTTGGCGCCAGCACCTTGAGGCCCGGGATATGGGTAAAGAAGGCTTCGAGGCTCTGCGCATGCTGAGAGCCCCTGCGGGTCGAACCGACCGGAGCGCGCATCACCAGCGGCACCTTCACGGTTCCACCGGACATATAGGTCATCTTGGCAGCCTGATTCGCGAGCTGATCCATCATGCAGAACAGAAAATCGCCATATTGAACGTCGGCGATCGGGCGCATCCCCGTCATCGCTGCGCCAATCGCGACACCGGCGATGCCGATTTCGGAGATTGGCGTATCCAGGATTCTGTCGTGGCCAAATTCATCGGAGAGCCCAAGTGTAACGGTGAATGCGCCGCCAAATCCACCTGAGATGCCGATGTCTTCGCCAAGGCAGAACACGGTTGGGTCTCGGCGCATCTCCTCGCGAATGCCTTCGCGCAGCGCCTCCGCAATCGTCATGAGAGCCATCTATTTGTCCTCCCAGAAGACGTGCAGCAGGGCATCCTCCGGCGCGGGCTCCGGGCTCTCATCTGCAAAGCGAATGGCATCCTCCAGAATCGCCTCGACTTCCGCTTCCACTCTGGCAACATCATCGTCATTGGAAGTATCGGCCTGACCTCCGAGCGCAAGTTTAAGCCTCGTGACGGGGTCTTTGTCTCGCCACTCAGCCTCCTCTTCGCGTGTGCGATAGCCGCATGCATCACTTCTTGAGTGGCCGCAGAAACGGTAGGTTTTGCATTCGATAAGCGTTGGCCCCTCGCCGGCTCTGGCTCGCTCAACTGCCTGGCGGGCGGCATCTCGCACAGCAACCACATCGTTGCCATCTACGATGACTCCCGGCATTCCATATGCGGCAGCGCGATCTGCGACATTTTGAATTGCAGTGATCTGAGAAACCGGAGTGGAAGCGCCATACAGATTGTTCTCGCAGACGAATAGGACGGGAAGCTGCCAGATGGCAGCCATATTCATGGCCTCGTGCACTGCGCCTTCGTTGGAGCCGCCCTCGCCGAAAAAGGCGACAACGACCTGGCCAGAACCACGCATCTTGGCCGAGAGCGCCGCTCCCGTCGCGATTGGAGCGTTGGCGCCCACGATGGCAATCGCAGGAAACATGCCTACGGACATATCGCCAACGTGCATCGATCCGCCTTTTGCCTTGCAGCAGCCGGTCACTTTACCGAAGAGCTCCGCCATGATTGAGCGCGAGGAGACGCCTTTTGCGATCGCATGTCCGTGCGGGCGATGCGTGCCAAGCACGTAGTCATCCGGCCGCAGGGCTGCGCACACTCCCACCGCCACCGCTTCCTGGCCGATGTAGAGGTGCAGCGTTGAGGGGATCTTGCCCTGCAGGAACAGCGCGTTGCATTGCTCTTCAAACCGGCGAATCAGCAGCACATCGTGATAAAATGCAAGCAGTTCCTGCCTTGAACAGGCGGATTGCCCCTTAGTACTAGCCATCGATTTCCCTTATGCGCATAATCCACAGCCTTATTCTTGGCTTGAGAATACCCAACCAGGTACGAACGCTTCAAAGTACATCCTCGTTACAACGTCCTTTTAGCAAGAGTAAGATACCTGGAAGGATGAGTATCCAGATCGTCTTTGACAACCAGTTTGAACGCTTAACCGTTCTCTGCTAGCTTGTCCCAGTTTGCTTGCGGTAATTGCATGCTGCCCTAATCGCCTCGATAACACCTTCAGTTTCTTCCAGGATCGCTTCATTTGGAAATCGCAGCACTGCAAAGCCGTTCGCGGCAAGGAACCTGTCTCTCACCCCGTCGCGTTCAAGGTTTGCTTCGTGTGAATCGCCATCTGCTTCAATTATAAGCGCGCATTCAATGCAGCAGAAGTCTGCGAAGTATGGCCCGACTGGATGTTGCCTTCTAAATTTGAAGCCGGAACATTGGCGGCCCCGTAGGCAGTTCCACAGCAATCGCTCCGCCAATGGCGACATGCGTCGAAGTTCCCGGCTGCGATCAATCGATTGCGGCGGATGTTGGTGATGATACGGTGAGGAAGTATCCTGTGACATTATCCGCTTAAGTCTCCTTGTAATGGTTGCGCGGCTGCGGGCTGGTGCTTAAAGAACCGTAACCTAGCCTACTCTTTCCGCTTGGGTCCCGCAGGGAGAGGGACAAATGCGCGCCTTCGGATGATGGCGGCGAGAGGATACAAAGTTAGCCATCAGCCACGGGTTATCGAGCGATTTCATCACGGCGTGCGTTACGGGACCCTCACCTAGCCTCTCCCTTATCCGCTCGTGCCTCGCAGGGAGAGGGACAAATGCGCGCCTCCGGATGATGGCGGAGCGCTTTGCCAGCGCTGCCGTACAGGCGCATTAGAGTTCGAACTCGCTCTTTCATTGCCTTTTTCCCAGCTTCGCACCAATCGGTGACCTTGTGAGATCCCATAAGCTCATGAACACTTAGAGCCGTGCTCTTAGATATCGCTTCGCGTGCCGCTTCCGCATAAGCCTTCTTAAGCGTGGTGCCCACATTGAATTTCGCCACGCCATTCGCGATCGCGTGCGGTATGCTCTCCGCTGGAAAGCTTGTACCACCGTGGATGACGAGAGGAACCTGGACTCGCGCATGGATCGCCTCGAGGTGTGCGTGATTGATAGGAGCATCGTGCCGCGTTAGCAGATGAACATTCCCGATCGATACTGCCAGGCAGTCGATGCCTGTAATCTCGACAAACTCTGCTGCACGCTCGGGATCCGTTAGAAAGGCAGCCGAGTCATCAATTCCTTCGGAAGTCGCATCCGGCAAGCAGCCCAGTTCCGCCTCCACGGTCAGATTGTTGCGATGCGCGATCTCAGTGATCTCAGAAACTGTGGCGACAGCATCATCCCAGGGCCAGGTGGATGTATCCAGCATCAGCGTGTTGAACCCGGCATCGATGCCCTGCCGTATCTGGCCCATACTCTGCGCCTCATTTAGTATCAGCGCAACGGGAACTTGAGAACGGCGCGCGTAGTGAGAACCAATGGCGCCAAGCAGGGCAACGCCGCCATGGTCCAGCCACTCGGTCTCCAGCATCATGCCGCCGAACCCGATAATCACCGGCGAATTTTCTTCCTCAGCCGTCTCGAGCACGGCCTCCATCGAATAGGTGTCCCACGCTTCAAAATATCCGATTGCATACCTATCGCGCTGCGCCCGAAGCATCATCTCACGCATAGATTCCAGTGGCACGATAATCTAACCCTTTCTGGAGGAGATGTGCAGGCTATTGACGCGAATGAACTCTTCGGCTTCCGTTCGGCTGAAAACGCCGCGTGTGCAGCCCAGTTGAGTGCAGGCAGACGCGCCAGCAGCGCTGGCAAACCTGAGGGTTTTCTCCAGATCCCAACCCTCAACCAGCCCCGTAATATATCCTGCCGCAAAGGCATCGCCCGAGCCCGAGCCGTCTACAAAATCGATTGCATACGTGGATGCCAGGAGAGATTCGGATCCCGCCTTTACCAGAGTTCTGTGTGCTCCGCATGTGATGACTGCCGTACCGGCGCCTGCCGATAGAAACGTATCAGCCTGCCGCTCGATGTCTCCTTCGCCCGTCAGAACGCGAGCCTCATCGTCGTTTGGCATGAATACATCTGTATGCGGCAGGATGGGGGCAAGGAAAGCCATTAGTGTTTGTGGATCGGCTGCGATTGCAGGCACCACCACATCCAGTACGGTAATGATTCCTCGAGACCTGGCCTCTTCACAGATCCGTGCTGCGCCTTCACTGCTGAACGAAGGCAGAATGAGCAGCCCACCAATGTAGAGCACATCGCCAGCCAGTAGGCCAGTAAGATCGATATCGCTTTCCTGAAATGCATTGTTTGCGCCGAAGGTGTGGATAAATCGGCGGTCCTGATCGATAACCGGAAGAATGACCGTCTTGGAGGTGCCGTAATCTGTGGTGCTGCGGATATGCGATGTCTCAATTTCATTTGCCTGGAGTTTTTCGATCAGGAACCGTCCGAACACATCCGATCCTACCACTCCCTGCACTCCGATTTCGGCATCCACCTCCAGGCGCTTTAGACCGACCGAGACATTGGCTGCGCAGCCTCCCGATTCCAACAGGAAGTCGGCGGTAGCGAGAAGTTCGCCTGCGGATGGCATATTCTGCATGGGTGGCACAAAGATATCCGCCACCAGGATTCCGGTGCACAGGATTTTTCTGCGGCGGATGGGTGACATACCTGAAGTTGAAACGGGCATCATTGACCTCAAACAGAAATGTAACAGCATGAAATTCCGAAAGTGAATACGCCGGGCATAAGTTCACTTTCAAAACTAGCTACTCCTACCGAAATCGAGAGAAAACTGGTTAGTGAATGCAATGGCATATTGGAAATAGGCTGTGGATACGCAATTGCGTGCGATATGGATACGCTCTGTGGTACGGCTGCCTGAGATACTGCCTCTGTAAGTTATCGTGCGATACCGTATTACCGTAGAACAGAGGAGCCCGAAAATGCAAACCGACAATCAATGCAGCCTATCATCTTCCGAACTTGAAGACAGACTACTTCGTGCTATTGAAGCATGTGACACCGCCCAACGCCGCGAAGCATCAGCAGAACAGCGCTTTCTGCAGGCAAGCCGACGAAGCCGCACGATGGCAGGATTCGCTATCGCAGTGGTCGCTGGAGCGCTTGCGCTAACCGCCTTGAAGCCGGTTGGGGCGCAGGGGGGATACGGGCCGACCCTCGCATCTCTAAATGCCCGGCTCATTGCAGTGGAAACGAAGACCCAATTTCAAAACGCGGACGCTGGGACTAAGGCGACGATATTTTCCGGATGCAACATGTACATTCAGTCTGGCTCCGGCAGCACGGGCGATGGGGGCAACCTGACCGGGCTCGGCAACTTGACGATCGGTTACAATACCGGAAGCAACCCATCCCTTGAAACCGGGTCTCACAACCTGATAATCGGAGATCAGAACCATTACACGAGTTTCGGCGGTATGGTTGTCGGTCAGCTAAACTCCGTAAATGCACCTTACAGCGTGGTTGCGGGAGGTTACAGCAACTCTGCAAACGCGTACGGATCGCTCGTCGCGGGCGGAATTGACAACACGGCAAGTGCAAACGGTTCCAGCGTCACCGGTGGCGATAACAACGTCGCCAATAATGTTTGTTCGTCAGTTACCGGTGGCTTCTCGAATGTCGCGAGCGGAGTGGATAGCTCTGTCTGCGGTGGAGGGCACTGTTCCGCCAGCGGAAATGCTGCAGCCGTTCTTGGTGGTTACTACATTTCCATATCGTCTGCATACGGCCACAACCCGTAGTTAGCTGATACCGCCTGCCTGCGGATGGGCCGGAACCCGACCGCAGGCAGGCAACCCTCAAACACGTCGATCCCGATTAATGCTGAGCGAAACCCGATATCACAGAATGAAGTAGTGTCTTGCATGCTGCCGGTCGAATTCGGCGTATCTGTGGAGATGCTCATGGCTCGTTACCTTCTGCCCTTTTTACTGGTGCCTCTGATCCTCTCGAGTACGTCGGCGCTGTTTTTGTCAGATGCTAACGCCGACCCTTTACAGAAACAGGAGACACGGTATCTGGCCTTCCAGATCTTCACATCGAGCCCGGACCCGCGGATTGCCGAGAGCGGTGAAGGGATGAAACCACTAACGGGTTTGCCAGGAAAAGCGCCGCTACGGGACTACATCCGGGATATACAACAGCGGATCGGGACTGTGGGGGATCGGAAAACCCGGCTGGCAGTGATGTTCGGGCCATTGAGCTTTGATCACACCGATGCAGAGATTCGTGGCTTTATTGAAAGAGCGTTTGATCTGGCCCTAGAGACCAATGTAGCGGTCGGCTTTCATATTGATGACTCGATGTTTTGGGCGAAACGAAAGGATCTCTGGAGCGACCCCCAAAACGTAGAGGCGATGGATTGGAACGGCAGCCCCTGCACGAGCCGCCGGCTGGATTGGAGCAAAGACCCCAGCCCGGCTCCACCCCAGATGTGTTTCAACAGCAAGGCAATCCAACGGGAGGTTCTGCATCGAGCGGGTGCAATCGGTTCGTCCATCGAGGCTGGCCTGAACAGGTTGAAAGTCGCAAATCGCCCGGAGTTGTTCGCAGGTGTTATTGCTGGCTCCGAGACGATGATCGGACAAGACTTTGCGACTGGCAAGTACCTCGGATATCGAGCTCTGATGAATCGCGGGTTCAGCAAGCAGCACCCACCAAAAGATCTAGACCGGGAGCGTGAAGACATCGTTCACGAATTTATCGATCTATGGGCAAAGGGGCTCGTAGATGCGGGCATTTCACCGGATAAGGTCTACTCCCACACAGCATTTCTGTCCCACAAAGTTTTTGCTGGCGATGACAATGGCGCAGTCAGCTACTCCCAACACAACCACTTTGTCCCTCCCTCCGTCGCTTTCGGAAACCTGCATCGGCCAGGATTTTCGACCTATCCGCAGCCGGGGCTATTTGATGAAATCTATAGTGAGCTGGCGAAGCATAAACAGGTGGCCTGGGCCTCAAGCGAGGGCACGAACCTTCAGCTTGGCGCCGGACCGGGACAGTCGGGCATGGGAATGGAGACCTATCTCGCGAAGATGTTCAACCACGGCGCGACTCTGGTGACGATCTTCTCGTGGGGAATCGGCGGTGAAGCAAACAAGAACATGGATTTTCGACAGGTTACGGAAGGCATAGAGGCGCTGACGGCATACCGCAAATTCCTCAGCGGTGGGCCACTTCTGGAGGCAAAGGCTGAGGCGTCTACAATACTCGAAAGGCTGCCCCCCAAAATCCACCGAATCCAGAAAGAGCTGCCCGTCTGGATACAGAAAACGCACAAGACAGATCAGGCTGGCCCGCTGATGCAGCAGCTAGATGCCAGTATCAAAGCGAATAATCTTGAGGCTGCTGAGAGGACTGCAGATGCCATTCTTCGATTGATTTCGGGCGAGTAAGGCCGGGGGAACAAGGTAATGCGGGAATTAGGTAATGCGGTAATTTGGCGCCTCCGGAAGTTGGCTGAGATGTGAGGTCAGCGAGATGACCTACTTCATGTTTGGCTTTGGCTGCTATCTTGGCAAGGTGATCGTGCGAAACATCATGAAAGTGTGGAAGCGTTTTACCATTTCGCTGCTCAACTACCAACCCGCAAGTCTTAACCACATTTAACCCTGCATTAAGCATAAATTAACTTGCACTTAAGCATAGATTAACCCAGTCTCACTATACTGCTGAACGGGCGTAATCGTCGCGTGGTACGCAACATAGTAATGCTGGTCTCATCAATACCCATGCTATTCATCCAGGAATAGCCGATAACTATTAAAGCACGGAAGAAGTCGCCGGGCCATCCGGAAACAGACAGGGTTGTCCTCTACGCGCACCACGACGGTAACCGTTACCATTTCAAATTGCATGTGTCCAGTTGCTGCATATGTGAAGCGCATTGACTCCCAATTGCAGTGACGGCTGCCGGCAATTATTGTTAATGGAAAGGTATGTGTGGCTCCATGTTCTTAAAGTCTAACGTTGGCATTGGAGGGATGATAGCGGCCGGAATTGTGGCCGCTGTAGTTGTCGCGCTCATCGCGTGGTTTTCATTGGCGCCGCGTCATGAAACTGCGCACGCGAGTGTCGCCTCGCATCAGGCGCCCGTTCCTAGCCCGGGAGCGCCGGGAGCGCCACCACAACGGCTGCATCAGTAGACGTACGAAGGTATCAAATCAGACGACAAAAGGTCTGAAAGCAGAAAGTGAAGGAGGACTAAGATGTCCGATCGAGCTCGCAATGGATTCACGCTAATAGAGTTATTGGTTGTTATTGCTATTATCGCCATACTTGCTGCAATTCTGTTTCCTGTTTTTGCTCAGGCTCGTGAGAAGGCACGCCAGACATCCTGCCTGGCAAACGTCAAACAGCTTGGCACCGCAGCGATGATGTATGTGCAGGACTACGACGAGAGATATATGGAACAGTACCGGTTCCATGAGGGCAGTGATGCAACCAACTGGCCTATAAACACCTATGCGAAACCGAATGGCGAACCATATGGCTGGTATACGGGCCCGGCCCAGGGCACAACTCAGTACCCTGCCATCACCGGCAACTGGGCTTATGACCTTGTTCCTTACATAAAAAACACCCAGCTATTTATCTGCCCATCGGGTGATTCGTCTGGGGGCTGGAAGCCCGCAACATCCACAGATGGAGCGAGCTATGTGTACAACAGTTGGATTGCGGATAGTGGTAACTATGGCTCGCCGGCTGCGAAGCTCTCCAGAATCTACGCTCCTGCCGCCACGATACTGATGTTCGATAACGGTAAAGATGCGTGGGCTGTCGAAACGCAAGGCTGGAATGGCACGAACTGGAACTCGTGGTGTACCGCACTGCCGCCGTCTCAATTCGATCCGAACGGCACCTGCCCAAAATGCTATGGCGACTGGCTTGGTCGGCATATGGATGGCAGAACCTTCGTCTTCTGCGACGGACACGCCAAATGGGGCAAAGACGACTCCATGTACATAGCGGCATTTCCATCCAAGTGGATTCTACAGTGCCAGAACTAGAGACACACTGCATCACTTAGGCAACGCGCATTAATTACAGCATCACCTTTAGGCCATCGGATTGTTGCGGTCTTATAGTGTAGTTCCAATCTGGGTGCCATGTATTGCGCTCGATGTTGAGGCTGTTCATTTCTGCCTCGGTTACTTTGATCGCT
>CAIXIX010000228.1 GCA_903919615.1 uncultured Chthonomonas sp. | reverse complement strand
ACACCTGATAGCCTCTTCTTTGTCCATGCAAGCAGATTCGACATGGGCAACCAAAATGACTCTATTCTATTGCCGAGAAGTTGCAAAATTGTGCGGTACACGTGGCTCGTGGCGATTCACTATTTACTGCGCGTTGCCTTAATACCACGCGATCATTCGCCGATAGAGGCCGCAGAGGCGATTGTGAAGGGTTACGTTGGTGGTCCAAAGATCGAATTCACACATCAGTCAGCTTGGTATCGCCCTTCTACAGATACAGTGGGCATGCCGACCAAGGAGAGGTTTGAATCGGCAGAGTCCGCGTACTCGGTACTCTTTCATGAATTAGGCCATAGTAGTGGCCATGAATCGCGGTTAAATCGGCCCGAAGTTATGAACTTTACGCACTTCGGCTCAGGAGATTATTCGAAAGAGGAATTGACGGCTGAGTTCACCGCTTACTTCCTCTGCAACGCGGCTGGCATAGCTAACACGTCGTTGGAGAAAAACACAACAGCGTATCTGCAATCGTGGATATCCGCCTTGCGCGGTGACATCAAAATGGCTGTCGTTGCTGCAGGCAAGGCACAACGGGCGGCTGATCTGATCTTGGGCATCAGACAAGAGGATGTTGAAGAGCGTTGTGACGTAGCCGCAGAGGAGTTGGTTGCGGCTTAGCGGTTGAAGTCTGGCGCGGTAGGGGTGGATACTCCCTTGCCGCGCTTTTCATGTCTAGCCATTGCCGAAAAGTCACCACAAAACCACGTTGGGTAACAGGAAATATCTTCCCACCAATTGAACACATAGTTGGCAATCGAATTTAGATGGACCAGCTTACAAGAAGGCAGTCATCAGATGTTGCGGAATCTTTATCCGTTGTCTGATTTGCCAATGTCGGCGTGATAGCTGACGACAGCGGTTGTTTTAGCGCACAGTGCAATAATCCTTTGTTTCTGACCTGTGGCGTGGCCATTGGATACAAGAATGAGCAACGACAAAGAAACCGATATACACAGAGAACCGCGCTTCCTTACGCCTGACCAGGTTGTTGGCCACGGTGGTTCTGATCGAACAATTCGGAAGCGCGATGGATGGTTTGGCAAAGGAGAGGAACTTGGTTCAATCGACAAATATGACCGAGTTCGCGGCAAGGATGGACTATTTCGTGGGGAAGTCGTTGGCCAACTTAAAGACCGATCTGCACATTCCGTGGATGGGATGTTCCCTGGCGAAGAGTGGGGATATGTCGATAAGAATGGTGTAGTCCGTGTAAAAACGGGCTTTATGCAGGTTGATCGTGAGATCGGTGAAGTTAGGAACGGAAACGTTGGTGCAGCCCTTGCCTACTTCGTCTTACAGTTTCAACAACTTGAAAAACAATATGACCAACTGCGTAGCGATATCCGCGCTGCTTCTGATAAGACACAGTACCTGGGCAAAGTTCGCCATATGCTCGACTATGTGCCTAAAGCTCGCGCGCTTGGTGACTATGACGGGCTAATTCACCGCCTCAAACAATTGGAGTCCGAAGTTCTGGATGTAGTGCGGCAGAACTACAATGAGAAGTGCAAGGTCATCGATCTTGTTCAGCATTATGCTGGGTCGTCAGAATGGAAGACCGCCAAGGAACAGATCGATCAACTCCATGAGAAGTGGAAGACTATCGGGCGTGTCGAAAAAGCGGACGCCGATGAGTTGTGGAGGCGATTTCAGGAAGCCACCCAGAAGTTCTACAGTCGACGCAAGGAGCATTTTGATCGCCAGGAGCGTGAGCGCCAGCAGAACTTGAGCAAAAAACAGGAGATTGTTGCCAGCGCGCAACGGCTATCGACTTCATCAGACTGGAAAGCGACTGGAGAGGAATACCATAGGCTGCTCGAACACTGGAAGACAATTGGCCCAGTTCCAAAGGATCAGGCAGACGAACTATGGAATCGGTTTCAGGCAGCGCAGGATCAGTTCCGCAACCGTAGGCAAGCATATTTTGACGCTGTCAATCGTGAAGAGCAGAGCAATCTTCAGGCTAAGCGCCAGCTCATATCTCGTGCCCAACAACTAACTCATTCTACAGACCACCGAGGAGCAAAGCAAGAAGTAAAGGAACTACAATCAGAGTGGAAAACCATTGGACATGTTCCTCGCTCCGAGTCTGATACGATCTGGAACCAATTCAGAGAAGCGTGCGACACCATTTACGAGAACGCGAACGCGGCACATGAGCAGCAGCAAGAGGAATGGCGAAGCCGTCAACGCGAAGCTCGTGACCGCAAGAGCGAGCAACTTGAGCGGCTGGAAGAGTCGATTGCGCATGATGAGGAAAACATATCCAGGTGGGAAAGCACGATAGATAACTTGAATCCTGGTGGTCGGGCTGATGAGATCCGAGATAGCCTTGAAAGCAAGATATCGGATGTAAGGGATAAAATCAGGTCTAAAGAGGATAAGTGTTCTGAGTTGAGGAGTGCGATAAGAGACATTGAATCACGGCTTTGAACGTTAGTGCACTTTGATGTTCATGTTCTTGAAAATAGGTAGCGGTACACAGGAAGTGCTGAATTGAAGATGGTACGGCCCTGATAGGGTCGAGTCGGAGTTTCAGTCGCGCTACACATGCGTTAGCCTGCTTCAGCATCGAAATACCAACTTATACCATCATAGGCTAACATATCTCTATTCAATAAGCTCGTTCCCGCCAGATGCGTTCTTCATCTGGCGGGAAATGTCCAATTATTGCGGTTAGACCGACTGTCAATACGATCTCACATTTCTGATAAAAACCCTTGAATAAGCTGCATGCTCTTGTTCTGCTCCATTGTCAGGTTATCGTAAAGATACTTTATGCAGCGCTCCAAACCCAACCTGGCACGAGTGGGACTCAGGCGGTTCATAACATCGGTGAAAATACGTTCTGCTTCCAAAATTGTTAGTTCATTGGCCTCTTCTGGCCCTTTCCCAGATTGAATGAACCCAGCATGTATGGCATCAAGTATTTCTCGAATCTCAGCGGAATCAACACATGCATTTGTTGCTACTCCAAACATCTGCCTAGCAACTAGACCAGCAAAACTGATTTGCGCATGTACTGAGAATTCAACATCTCGGTCGGTCTTGCATCGGCCACCGCAGTCATTAGGCAAACGAGATCGATCAATGGTGACTTCACCTACTTCGACCGTGAGCAGGAATGCGATCAATGCATGGCCAGCTTCTTCAATAGCGCGAGTCAGTTTTTCGACATCTATAAACTGATTCAGAAGTGCAGTTACATAGTAAGACATTTTAATCTCCTTAACGCTGTCGCGAACACATTTAGAACGGGTACATCCTATTTATCGTGCATTTTTGCGGATTTCGGCACAATGAAATTGGGACAGTTTCACATGTCGGACACCGCGTGCATCAAGCGCAATACCATTGTATGTTCGGCCACAATGCACGATAAGGACTTATTCCACACTTTGGGCACCAGTGTTTAAGGAGGCGGTGAACAGCGATGTGATTGATTTTTTACCCTTAGCCACTAATCCACCACGCTATATAATCAGGAGGCAACCAAAATGATAATCCTGACCACAGGGCTGCTGGCAATTGGCGACTTGAAGATATCGGTAAATGAAGATGGCCGAAAGGAACTCACGGCGCTTCATGACGAAGATGCAGACAGGTTTGGCACCAACGACACTATGTTTGAGATCGTCGAGTCCCTGCTGGCTAACAGCGACTTGGAATGGGTTTCGCCCGAGGAGTGCGGCGCTCTAACCGATGCCCCACTCATAGGTATCTTCGGCGATGCAGTTGCTATGCCGTTGGATTCGGATGACTTCTGCGGCAGAGTTGTAGGCCAATGGCCCGATGCGGAAGGCGTTTTGCAGAAGTGGATTGAGCCTGTTGAAACGGTGTTCGGGTTCATGGATTACCAGCTACGGTCGCCGCAAGATGATCTGCTTTCGAAGGGCTATTGTGTGTTCCAGGGTGGGGAATAGGTTGGGCCAGGTGGTGCGCGTGAACCCAGGCATGATTTTCCCTTAACGGATTATTCTTCTCTGCTGGATGATCATCAAGCATAGAAGAGGTCCACCATGAAGTTTCTAACCACGGTGAGCTGCGACAGCGAATTCGCCCCAAGAGCCAGCTATGCCCTCATAAATATTAACTCTGATACAGTCGCAGTTCTGAAGCGTTTTCACCTACATGCTCAGACGATGGCCAAGGAAGAATGCGCGGCATTTCATTATATTGCCGTGTTTGATTGCCATGCTGATTGGTACGGCCCCGCAACTGAAGATGATGAAACTCAGGATCTCTGCGACTGGTTGCGGTCAAACCTCGGCCTCAGCAGTGATCGATGGCACGAATTGAATCAGGGCGGCGCAATCCGAGTAGCGGATAGTTTTCAGATACCAGAATCCTATGAACAGCGAGTTGATATGCCACAGGTACGAGTGCGGTGTGGTTCGTTCCATTACGCATCGATGGCTGATGGCTCGGATTGCTATCAGGTGAGCGGGGATATCGGTTTTGGGGCGTTGGGGTGAGGGTGGGGAGCGAGCCACCTTAAGGCTAGTCGGCTCTCTTGATAACCTGGTTGATTTTCCACATGTACTGGTGCCATGCGTTCTGAACACTGTCAGGCGTTAGCTTCAGCCCCCACCGTGTAGCATCGTTCAGTTGAGCAATAAGATTCGTATAGCGACCCATAGATGTTGCTTCTCGAAGTATGATCAATCCCAAGATGTGCGCTGGATTTACCGAGTACTGTGACCAGCCGTTATGTATCGTGTCCAGGTCGTCATGGTTGAGCATGGCGCTCCAATCTGGTGCTGGCTTGCTCGGATCATCAAATGCTGCCTGTTCAATCAAAGTCAGAATCCCGCCCATAGACGGCTTAGGCATCATCGCAGAAATACGGTGTTTGACCACCAGAAGCAACGGGTCGCGAAGTGCCACAATGCCTTGGTACATACGATAAGCCGATGATTGTGTTAGCGTTTTGACGTGGAGGACATGCCGCTCATCATAGTTCAAGCAACAGTATGCGAACCAGTTCGCCATTGCCTCGGATAGATAGTGAAGTCCACGAGCAGCGGGTACAGGATAAACATGGTGCCCTATTTCATGTAGCAATGTTAGCTTGAGTAGGAGCAGTTCACCATCTTCAGGGGCGCTACGAAGTGCCTTTAACTCGTCGCCCGCATTGCACCTCAACTGGTCATAGAGTTCATGCAGTTTGCCAGGAGAGACGATTACTGCTGGTCCATCTTCTCTTGGATTTCTTACAAGATGATCAAGAAGTTGACTTGTTCGAAGCAAAACCTCTGGATCGGTAATCTGAGCTTGCACTCGATTGATCCACTCAGCGAGTGATGGCACATACAATCCGTAGTTGTCCACGGTGACGCATGTAGCACTTGATGGTCCAGATGTTTGTGGCACAGGACACATAACAGGGGATGTTTCGTGTTCGTCTTCCCGTGCTTCTCGCTCGGTGCATAGTTTGAGCAGCATCTTGATGTCGTCATCGATGAATTGTTCAGATTCGTAAACTCGGCGTGATATTTGAATTGACTGTGAGTCCGCAAGGATAGCCCACTTCAGCTTTCGTAGGCGCTGCTTTCCTTCTCGAACACGATGCGTTGGTAGCGAGTTTAGCAATACTTCCTCTTCCGCCAACTCGTTGAGCAATTTAGCGATATCCTTCTTGCGGAAGTCATAGTGCGGATCTAAGCTGCGGATATCGGTGTCTCTGAACGGATCATTTGTCGATAACTCTCGTTCCCTCTGCAACAACGACATACAAGCTGCCGCAGATTCGATTCTGGCCAGGTGGTTTCTAAGAACAACATCCAAATTGCTTAGGTGCGCGAGATTCGATAAAACTATAGGATTCATAAAGTCAATTTCGTGCGTATAGCATTCCGAGTTCTCACCGTATCTGTTAATCACGACAATCGGCTTGTTCATCACATACGCGAATCCCATTTCCAGAAACGTATTTCCACCGATATAACCGTCAATATTGCGACCCTCGTGATAGAGGTTCAAAACCAATATCAAGTCGGAACCCGCGATTTCGCCAAAATAATATTTGAATTCGTCTCTCTTAAGATCGTCCGATGGTGGATTGATTCGTGCTCCTTGAGGGACAGTAACTCCATATCCTAGCTTCTCAAGCTCGGCAGCAAGCTCTAACATTTCCTGTTTATGAAACATCCGCCCACATATTGCGATATGCACAGTCGTCTCCCTTGATTACCCACAACTACGATGCGCTCAATCATTGGTCCATAATTACACCGCTAGATCCAAAGCTACCTGCTTCATATAACAGGTTTGACTGGTGCGCTTTATCCCCTAAACACCTAAATTGGCCGCGCTTTATTAATATTAAACCAAGAAGGCAGGCAAGTTTGTAATTACGTCAGGAGTGGCGGCGCTGACACCTGATGAGCAGCTTGTGCTGGCCAGGCTGCATAAGTCACTGATACTGACTCGCTAGATACGTGTTGTGCAACACATACCATTGATTTCATGTCAGAGCTTGTAAGCCACTACGTCCGAAGGGATATGCAATCCCGTACGGTGTGATATGCGTGAGGATAGCGAGACATATCTGAGATGACTTTTTCGAAAAACAAAGCTTCCGCTCCAAGCCAACCAAACGCGAATATGGTAGCGCACGCTCTCACAAGTGGAACCACTCAAATGGTAACTGTTACAAAACAACAATTTGAAGCCGTTACCGACCTTGTTGAGGCACCCCAGCCTGCGACAGCAGAATTGCGACAGGCAGCCGCACGAGCTCGAAAGTTTCTGTTTGTCGAGAGATAGAGTTGTCCATAATGGCAGCAAGCTAGGAGTTTTGGTGGGATACGTAGCTGGCCTTTCGTGCTTGATATCAGCCGAAATTGTGCCGAAGAAGGAACTGATAGATGAAGCTGGGAGAGTTTGAACAGCACTTCGATG
Organism: uncultured Chthonomonas sp.; assembly: GCA_903919615.1. Classification (GTDB taxonomy): domain Bacteria; phylum Armatimonadota; class Chthonomonadetes; order Chthonomonadales; family Chthonomonadaceae; genus CAIXIX01. Next base: position 3,858 of record CAIXIX010000228.1, on the reverse strand, counting down.
CTTTTTGGAAGGAAAGATATTCACTTTACGATTCTGCAACCGACCACTGGACGCGTAAACGCGTGGACGATGAAGCCAGGCAGCATTGTCGTGACATGCTGATGGAGTACGCGCGTGAATCACAGCAAGTCGGCATTTCACGACACGGAAAGAACAAGGCCCAGCGTCTATTCGAGGAAATTGGGATCGACCCCACAGATTTGGAGTTGAATAATCCTAATCAGGGTGTAGAGCCTTGTAAGGCTGAACCGACAAGTAAGTTCAAGATCAGCCGCATCATGTACCTTGAACGCAAATCAGGGAAGCTCTCTGGTGAGGCTAATATTGGGCGGGTGACTTACTCCAAGAGCGGTAGATCACTCTACTATGGTGGAATGTCATTTCGGAGCCATCGAGGAGGTGGAGAGTCAAACTACTATTGCGTTGAGACAGGTGAGCATTACTGGATTTCTGGCTGTAAGCAAGATGGAAGTGATCGCCTATTTGGGGAACGGGTGCCTATTAATATTGATGATGACGTGCGTGTGGAGTATTGGACCCGCATCCGTAGTCTACCTCAGAATAAGGAGCAGCGGGTCGTGTGAGCTATAAGCCTAAGCAGGCATCCCAAGACGGAGAAACTGCCCTACAGCTTTCGCTGACGTATCTTCCCCAACGCCCACGTCGCTGCACCTCTAACCAATTCGTCAGGATCATTTAGCGCGTGTTCAAACGCATTAATGGCGTCAATATCGTCTGTTGCGGCAACCGCCACGGCTGCGAGAAGTGAGCCTTTGTATCTAGTGCAATTTGAACAGGTCGTGAATGAGCAACACGGTTATTGCGAGACCAACACATATATATAGCGTTCCACAGAGAGTAAGAAATAGCATCAGAAATTGAATATGCGGAGTGCCAGGTAACTTGAGTTCGCCGCGAATGTGATCCAATTTGACGCCCATATCCTTTAGATGGGTTCGACCAGTCAAGAAGATAATCGCAAAGCCTACACTTAGCACAATAGGAAGTACCAGGCTATATGGTAGTAGTTGAGATGGTTTGTGTTCATGACTAAAGTAGTAGGTCAGAATTGAACCAGTGATTGCATAAAACCATGTGGTAGCCTTCAGCGCACAGTCAACGTAAAACTTGAAAAGATCTACATAGACCTTGTACTGATCCATCAGGACGGCATCGGGGGACATTTTATGGTCTGACTTTACCCATCCGTCTTTGTTGTCCGTATCGTCAGATTGATGTAACATGATATTCTCATTTCGCCAACAACGCCATCTCGGATAAACTGAGATTCCCTGAAGAACCCACTGAATGCGGTGAAGTAGCAACCATGTTACCCTCTTCACTCAAGCCTATTAGAGCCATGCGGCAGGTGTTGTGTAGATCAACCCGTCTCTGTGCTCATCTGCCGATGCGGTTGCCTTTGCCTTGCTCGTATCTGCTCCAACGACCACGCCGCTGCATCCCTAACTAACTCTTCAGGATCATTCATCGCATGTTCGAGTGCGGCGATGGCTTCAACATCATCCCTTGCGGCTAACGCAGTCGCTGCATTCCGTAATAGTCCGCGCCTTTTAGCCCGTTTTACTGGGCTACCCTTGAACTTCTGGCGGAAGTCCTCATCGGTCATGTACAATAAGTCCGTAGTTTTGCTTATTATTGTCACATCCCGAGGCTGGAACGCTGGTTCCTCAGTTGGGTGCATTGTGGGATGCCTGGAAGCTAAGTGTGTTCTGTTTATGGGGCATACCTCCTGGCAGATGTCGCACCCATAAACCCGGTTGCCGTTTGCGGAGAGCGCAGGGATAAACTCTTCAGGGATGGGGCCTTTCAACTCGATGGTTAAATAGGAGATGCAGCGGCGAGAGTCGAGGACATAAGGGGCAACGAACGCATTGGTGGGGCAGGCATCCAGGCAGCGGGTGCAGGTTCCGCAGCCGCCCAGCGCCGGCGCATCGGGCTCGAGCTCAACGTTGGTGACGATCTCACCGAGGAAAAAGTAGGATCCACGCCAAGTGTTGATCAGCATGGTGTTCTTACCGAACCAGCCGATGCCCGCGCGGCGAGCGACCTCCCGCTCCAGAATTGGGCCGGCATCTACGTAGACGCGCCCTTGCGTTTCGGGTCCTGAAAGCTCCTTTAACTTCTCGAGCAGCAGTCCCAGGCGTTTGGTCATCACATCGTGATAGTCGTCGCCGCGGGCATAACGCGCAAAAATGGCCTTGTCTTCTGCCTCCTCCCTTTGCCCAGAGTTCTCGGAGCGCCCGAGGAATGAGGGGCTCAGCGGTGAGATGACCTCTTCCCTGCTATCTTCTCCCAGCTCCCTCGTATAGTAGTTCATGCCGACGACAACGATCGACTTTGCATTGGGGAGCAGCTCGCCCGGGTTCAGCCTTCGCTCGAGATTGCGCGTAAGGTAACCCATCTCACCGGCGTAGCCGTTGGCAACCCAGTCGCGATACTCCTCGGCAAAAATGGAGGGTTCGACCGTCGTGATGCCAACGAGATCGAAGCCGAGGGAGAGGGCAGAAGACTTGAGGGTTGACTCGATGGACTGGGGCATTGGTGGGGAAAGGAAGTTAGTGAGTCAGTAAGCGAGTGAGTTAGTTTTTAATGCGTTGAAGTGACGACATGAGCGCGATGATGAGCCTGGACTCCCTACAAATGGCCGTACATCCCTCACCGCTGGTTCAACGCGCAGGCGCAGATTAATTGAAGTCGCTGCCAGCTGCGATCGCTGCGTGGAATCACAGATCAGTAGGACGGATCCACTATCTGCTTTCGGAGATTCGCTCCCCTCCCTAACCCTCCCCTGATTCACTCGCAAGCTCGCAGGGGCGGGGACCATCACTGGCACAGCCGACCTCCATTTCAGCCCATGAAGAGTAACACTATCTTACTCCCTAACTCACTAACTCACTCGCTCTCTCAGCTACCCAATCGCATCGAGCGCATCTTTAATCGAGCTCTGGATGCATGTAAAGGTGGGCGTATCGCGGACTGTGTATTTACTGGACTCGGTTTCGCGCAGGTGCTGCACGAGGTCGAGGAAGTCGGCGGGAATGTCGGTTTCAAACGCGACGACGAAGTCCTGATCATCGATTCCGAACGAGTAGGTGGTGTTCAGCTTGATCGTCGGGTACTTATGGCCAACTTCAATGTGCGTGTGCATCGCCTTCTGCCGCTCTTCCAGGGGAAGCAGATACCATGCGCGCGTCTTTATAAAGGGATAGACGAACAGGTACTTGCGTCCCGTGGGGCGCATCACAAGGCGGCGGCCCTCAGGCGCGCCCTTCTCGGTGGGGTCCTTGTACTGGGATGCCTTGGTCATCGCGAGGTAGCAGTAGGGCTGAACAGCCCATTTGCCGATGCCGGTGTTGAGCAGCTTCGAGCCGTGCTTCTGGAGCAGGTCCGTATCCTCAGTGGCATTCCACAGAAGCAGGTCCACGTCGCCACGAATGCCGACCAACGAATAACTGCGCACCATCATCTCATCCGCAGCCTCTTCAACGGCGGCGGCGAATTCGGCCTTGTCCTTCTCACGAACCTCATCGGGCTGTCGGCGCCACGCAGCGTCGAACTTGTAGAAGGCAAACTGGACTATTGTACGTCCACGGTTCTCCAATTAAGTCTCCAATTTCTATTGTAAAGGCGCAGCATGCGCCGCCACTTACGATTAGTTTTCTGTTGTCAGTATTCTGCGCGGTCAGGCAAAGGTGGTGCGTGTGGTTTGGGTGCGGCGCGCGTGACAGGATCCTCACCGGGTTCACTGCTCGCGCCCGAATTCATCCCATGCCTGATTACCTCATTCTTCGGGCGGCATAGGAGCCCTGGGATGCAGCGAGTAGGGACCTACCCTTT
>CAIXIX010000227.1 GCA_903919615.1 uncultured Chthonomonas sp. | reverse complement strand
TCCCGTAAGGAATTTGTCAACTAAATCCGGCGCGGTGCCCGGATCGGGATAACAGCCGCATTCACGACGTGGGTGCCGTAAAGTCATCCGGAAGTTGGCGGCCGCAATAAGTGACATCCCGTTGGGCAGATCCTTCGTCGAATATAATTTTGTGCGCGAAGCTAGCCTCAGGGTCGGCGCAACAATGGCACGTGGCGCGAGAGAGATTTGGTCGGACCTCTTGCGGAGCAGCGCATCGATCCGGCACTGTGCCGCCTTGCCCCACACTATGGCGATGGCTCCGAGATGATCAACCGTCGTCGCGACGGTTCCATTCTGGTCTATCGTGATTGGCAATCCGTACCAGAGATCAAAGGCTTTTGCATCAGGGGGCAATTTGTCAAATCGCACTTTTACTGAGGCAGCACCCTGGTTTTTGTTGACCAATAAGACGACCGATGTTTAAGCGCCGTGCCAACGGTTCCCGTAAACACCTGCGGCGCCTGTATCACTGTATGGCTCCCAGGACTTCGAGGCTAGCTCAGGAGCGAATGATCGCAGGATTGGGGCCGCATGTCGCCACAGTTTCCGGTCTTCGACACTCCACGGATTATCCGTGCCGAAAATGTTCTCCCAAATCAGCATCCCGCTGCCGTTAAAATAAGCCGTTTCAATTTCAGACGTATGCCCACGGTCCCACCGCCGTATTTGATGCTGCATATGCCTTGGCTCGATCCATTTGAGGCGCAGTATGCCGGGCTCCGGAAAGGTGTCCAGCCACTGAGCCCAGGATCCCGTGCATACCGGAAGCTGTTCAAGGGCAGGGCTGCCCTCTGGTTCGAAGAGCACACCCTTGCGCTTGCCGTCGACGGATTCTCGAAGCGCGGTGGGCGCCTGGGTCATCGTGTCGAGAAAGATGCCGTCCGCTTTAATCTCGCCGCATATCTCTGCTAGCGCTGCTTCGTCCGTCACGGTTTCACGTCGGGTACCTGTGTCCCACGGATTGTAATCGATATAGACTTTCACGTTGCGCTTGTGAAACTGTGCCACAGCGTCGCAAAGTCCGGGGATGCCTCCCGGCAGGTCGCGATAGAAGTCGAACTGATTCCTGTCATCGACGCCAATCCTTGGGTAGGCGTGCCAGAGCACAACGGAGTCAATGCCGCCGAACTCACGGTCCATGCGGTTGAGAAACCGATTGACGACAAATTTGTGGGTCTTGTGATCAATAATTTCGTTGTCGTACAAAAACGCGAAATAGCAGGAGAAGTTATGGGTAGACCAGTCGAGGTCCGGTCGGCGATAGAGAAGGTCATAACCTGAAGGCAGATTCGCTTGCGCATCGTGGCGGAGTTTTAGCGCCTCTTTCAGCCATGCATCCCGCGTCATGCCATCAACTGGTGCACGAAGGTAATCTGAGTTCGAGATCAACTGGGCAGGTTGTATCGTTTTCAATGTCTTCTCTTGAATGGGATTATTCGAGGTTTGACTTGTCGCATTCGTAATACAAACGGCGCTAACCAGTATGATCAGGCAAACCTGGTTTAACTGTGAAATGACAGCCTTCAATTCATTCTCCCGACGTAAACGACAATCGCCAGGTTATGTATACCACCCAGACCCGCATCGATGCATAAAATTTGATTGGGCTATTCGCTGAGCGGTGTCCGGTAAGCACAGTTGCCTCCCTCCCCGTGTTCGCGAACGTGTACCGCTTCCAGTTTGCAATCTGCATGAACTGGTAGTTGCGCTGCTTGCTTCGCACCAGCTAATATGCACGCTGCGTCACCGAACAATGAAGGGAGCCCAGTACCCGTTATTTCGACATGTGCTCGCGTCCCCGGCATTTCGACATGAGCCTCATGCGATTGAGAAATCTCATACATTTCGTCGATAAAGAGGCACATGATTTCGCAACCACCTGGAACTCTGGAGTGGCTAAGGCACTAAGGTTGCATGTACATACACACCCCGCAACGTTAAAATAGACAGGTAAAAGTTATTGATATTTGTTATGTTTAACTCACATGATCTAACTGCTAAGATTCGCTAAGATTGCATCGGTTGTGCAGGGGATCATCCCTTCCATGAATTGTGTTTTTCGTCCTTTGCTTTACCCTTCGATGGAAGCGCTTCCAGCGAGAAACGTTTTATAAGAGGCCTGCCCCTTAGACCCCGTCTACACATGACTCATATCTCTGTAGGCCATTTGTAGGGACCAAGCGAAGCGGAATGATCTTGTCCCCCTCCCCGACCTAGCTCTACCGCTCGGACCCTCCCTCCTTCCGCTTGCCTCCCTCGCAAGCTCGGGCCTCTTTCTGCTCAGGTACCTCCCTCCTTCCGCTTGCCTCCCTCGCAAGCTCGGGCCCCTTTCTGCTCAGGTCCCTCATTCTTCGGGCGCAGTAGAGAACACGGTGGAGACCACTCTTCGGGCGCAGTAGAGAACACGGTGGAGACCACTCTTCGGGCGC
>CAIXIX010000226.1 GCA_903919615.1 uncultured Chthonomonas sp. | reverse complement strand
ATTCACTGTTACCTTTGGTCGATGTAACAAGCCCCAAATTCTTTAGGTTAAGATTCGTTACTTGATCAACATATTGTTCGGGAACTTTAATTGCGAGGTATCCCTCATTACTTTTTTCCGTATCTTTCATTAATAAAGTTTTCTCTTGCTCCGTAAGATTCTTTAGAGAGCGTCGCGGCTTTGTTGCACAAACCAGGTCTTGATCAGCGAGGAACCTGCTGGTCTGGTAGCCTGAACGGATGAAACCGGCTCCGCAGAAGTACCGTACCACCAATTGGAAGACATACAACGAAGCGCTGAAGTCACGCGGCTCGCTGCTCATCTGGCTCGATCCGACCATGAGGTGGCAAGGCCAGCCAAACGGCAGGCGTGGGCGCGACCAGACGTTCAGTGACCAGGCGATTCAGTTCTGCCTGAGCATGAAGTGCCTTTTCAATTTGCCACTGCGCCAAGCCATGGGGATGACGCAAAGCCTGCTGCGCCTGGCTGGCCTTGACTGGCCGGTACCTGACTACAGCACGGTCAGCCGACGCCAGAAGACGCTCCAGGTCGCCATCGGCGCAGTGCCGACCACGACAGGGCTGCATCTGTTGGTGGACAGCACGGGCATCAAGATGCTGGGCGAAGGCGAGTGGAAGACGAAAAAGCATGGGGCGGAGTATCGCCGCCAATGGCGCAAGGTACACCTCGGGATCGACGCGTCCACGCTCGAGATCCGGGCCATGGAAGTGACCGACAACAGCATCGGTGATGCGCCTGTCCTGCCAGCGTTGCTGGATCAGATTCCTGCCGACGAGCGCATTGCCAGCGTTAGTGGCGACGGTGCTTACGACACGAAGGACTGCCATGAGGCGATTGCTTTGCGCGCCGCAGATGCCATCATCCCGACGCGCAAGAACGCCAAGCCCTGGAAGACGAACCGCTGCGGCGCCGAGGCGCGCAATGACATACTGCACACGACGCGCAGGCTGGGCCGGGCGATCTGGAAAAAATGGAGTGGCTATCATCGGCGCAGCCTTGTCGAGACCAAGATGCGCTGTTTCAAGCTGCTGGGTGAACGTGTCATGGCACGTGACTTCGACCGTCAGGTCGCCGAATTGCAAGTGCGAGCGGCTGTACTGAACCGCTTCACTCGACTGGGCACCCCGGTTACGGTCCCAGTGTTATAAAACATACTACAAACAGCGTCAGCTCGGCCTTTGCTCGGTTTGCTCAACAAAGCCGTTCAGGGGATCTCAGTGTGCCTGCCGTACCCCGTACGGCGATGTTCCGGGCCAGGCTTACTAGCAAAACCGTCCGACCTGCAACCACGCCCCTAGCATCTTCGTAGACTCTAGGAGCTGCCCGACCGGGCATTTGACATAGAGGATGCGATGAATTTATTTGGCTCACATGCGCACGGCGCAGAGCTTGCGAAGTTGCTTGCCGGCGTGCTGCGGCAAACTGGCCATCTCAAGGCCGAGCCGGCGGACCTGCAGGAACTGATCAAGGCTGCCAACGGCGTAATCACTGCTGGAGGCAATGCCCCTGTCCCGCCGGCGGCAGCCAAAAGCTACGTACAGACCGTCCCGGACCATTGCGATCGCATCATCTGGCGCGGCGATTACGTCGCTCTACCTGTGAATCGCTCGGCCCATACCGGAACGCCTGTGTTCGTAGTCGAGATGGACGGTGGCACCTTCCTGAAAACGAGCGGCACGCACGCTGCTCACCTCATTTTCATCGACACCGATACCGAGGGCAGCCAACACGACCAGGTGGTGCATGTGCTTGGCGAAGACCATCACGTTACCCATCACCAGGCTGAAGT
>CAIXIX010000225.1 GCA_903919615.1 uncultured Chthonomonas sp. | reverse complement strand
AGGCGCAGAAGAAGTCCGACGAAGAGGCATTCAAGCACTGGTCGGTCAAAGACGGCGTCATAGAATACGATGGCAAGAACAATAACCTCTGCACCATCAAAGACTATGAGAACTTCGAAATGCTGGTCGATTGGAAGATCGGTCCGAAGGGCGATAGTGGCATCTACCTTCGTGGCAGCCCGCAGGTTCAAATCTGGGACAACCCACTTGGCTCCGGCGGTCTGTACAACAACCAGAAGAACCCGAGCAACCCAACCGTCGTAGCAGATAACCCAATTGGCCAGTGGAACCGTTTCCGCATCCTGATGATCAAGGATAAGGTAACCGTCTACCTGAACAATGTTCTGGTCGTCAACAACGTCACGATGGAGAACTACTGGGAGCGCGACAAGCCGATCTACCCGATCGAGCAGATCGAGCTGCAGCACCACGGCGACAATCTCTTTTTCAAAAACATCTACATCCGCGAGATCAAGCTCGCAGAGCCAACCGCAGCCAAGCAGTAAGCGAAATCTAATCGCTTAGAGCGAAAATATCAGCCCCTGGCCATCAACCCGCCCCTATTGGGTCGAACTGAGCCAGGGGCTGATTTATGTGCATTATCCGCGGGCTAGTTCTCATCTTGAGAGGAAGTTACGTTTCAGCTAACTACATTTGTTTGCGTCTTTGCGCTCTTTGCGTGACACTTTACTTCGCGCTGTCAGTTAGCGTGCCGCGACGGTCCGACAGGCGATGGAGTCGCCCCTCTCCACGGGCAAAAGAGACTGCAGGTTGGTAACGTTCTCGGCTAGTGGAGAGGTGTGGTGAGGACTCTATCTACTACCTGTCAATCAAGTTACTGGTGTACTTCCCTACGTCTTTTTGCGGCTAGGCTGCTTTTTGTGATTGCGTATGAAGAATAGGCTCGGCCCCGTATCTCTCCGCTCGCTTATCTGTGATAATCTCCACACCCTGTAACTATTGAACCCACCTTCCGTCACACCGCTCAAGCCCCCAAACATACGATACTAACCCCTATTAAAGGAGGGAAACATGCGAACTTCATCTCATAAGCACTATTCGAAATTATTGCTACACAAAAACCCGATTGCGAGGAGCCTGATTGGAACCGTAGCGATTCTTCCCCTGTTCTGTCCATTGCCAGGCATCCGCGCAATTGCCTGCGGCGGACAGCAGACCGTTTCCAAAACCGGACAGATCATTGACAAGATCACGGTGATCGGTGTGAAACGCCTCACGCCGACCGCAATCATCCTCATGGCAGGCATCAAGCAAGGAGATAGCATTTCAGATCAGACGTTGGATGAGATCCGCACAAAGCTGATCGACTCAGGTATGTTCGGAATGCACAATCTGGAAGACCGCGACGAATGGGTCCGGGTACGCCTCGATAAGGAAAGCTCTCCGGAAGGTCACTGTGAGCTCATCATCTCAGTGGATGAAAACGAACCTATTACGGGCGTATCGATTACTGGATCTGGGCCGATACCCATTGAGAAAGTCAAGGAGAAGCTGCACACAGGCGGAATATATAACGCCGCACAGTTTGAGCGGGACCGCCGTGCCATTCAGGAGCTCTACACCAATCGCGGGTATGTGATGACCTATGGACCGGAACCCGTCCTGGACACAGATCACCCCGGAGTACTGCAAGTGTCCATTTCAGTCGCCAGAGTTCGGGATATTCGGATTACCGGAAATAAGGCGACACGCGCCTTTGTAATTCGGCGAGAGATGAAGACCCGAGAGGGAGGGTACTACAACCGCTCAGAACTGCAGGAAGATGTTAAGCGAATTGCTTCACTCGGAATTTTCACCGATGTTGAACCGGATGTTTCGCCCGTCGGCGGCGGCCAGCTTAGCATCAACATGCAGATAAAGGAGGCAAAGAACCGAAACTACAATGTGGGATCGAGCTACGGCGGAGGGGCGCTATCAGGCTTCCTGGAGGTCGGAGACTCTAACTTCCGGGGTCAGGATGAGTCGCTTCGACTGCATATTGAAAATGGCGTCGCATCTAACAGGCACTCGTATGTTGGTACATTCGTTGAGCCTGAGATCGATCACTACCATACTTCTATGTCGCTTTCGGGCTACGATACCACCTCCTCGGTGTTTTCGAACAGCATCGGCTCAACCTCAACAACCGGCAGCAGTGGCAACCTGGTTCAGGATAAGACTGGCGGCACGCTGCGCTTTAGCCGTCCACTCCCGAGAGGGCTCTTTGCTGCAACAACATTTCGAGCGGAAAACATCCGAACCGACGCACTCTCGCTAGCGGGTTCCAACAGCGCGCTTCTGCAAGACGGTCCGTTGATCTACACCTCTAGCGAACTGGCACACAGTACGCTAGATCAGCGGCTAGACCCGGTATCGGGAGATCTTCAGAAACTTACTCTGGGCTTCGGGCATTCAGACCTACACTCGGATGTCTCGATTGCGAACCCTGCAGAAGTTCTGGGGTCGCATAACTTCGTTAAGTCCAGCCTCGACATTCAGCACTTCATCAACCTCGGGCAGCCAAGGCGCCCGGGCCATCCCGATGACCAGCGCACAACGATTGCAACTCGATTCCAGATTGGCACCATCTCCGGCATCACGCCCTTCACCGAGCAGTACTTTCTCGGCGGGAGCACAGGACTGCGCGGCTATCGCGATGGCAGGTTCTGGGGGCAAAACATGGCATCAGGGACGATTGAGCTTCGCAAACCGCTATCTCATGGAATAAAAGGTGTGCTGTTCGGTGAGGCGGGCGATGCGTGGGGCGGTCAGTATAAGAGCCTCAGCCTGCAGGGTCTGGAGCAGAGCGGTTTCCGTATTCACGCTAGCGCCGGTCTCGGGATCAGGATTGGGACGCCTGCAGGTCTCGTGCGGCTAGACTACGGCTACGGCGATGAAGGTGGACGAGTGCACTTCGGAATTGGGTACAGCTTCTGACGCAGGAACCTAATTTGCTCACATAAACTGCATTCCTGTTGATCCTGCCTGAATCAGGTCTCCCGGCACAAGCTGCTGCCGGGAGATCCTCACTCCATTAACCAGAATCCCGTTTGAACTTCCCCCATCCTCTATGGCCCAGCCGGTCGGTTCAAGAACAAATCGGGCGTGCTGCCGCGATATATGCGGATCATCCATGATCGAGATATCGCACCTCGGGTCTCTGCCTAAAATCGCGCCCGTAAACAGTGGCAACACCTGGCCTGTATTCTGACCATTCAGAAACGCGATCTCTCCGCGGCAAAGCGTTGGCGTTACCTGTGATGGGATCGGCGACGAAGGTATGAATGTTGTGCGTTCCGGTCCTTGGGGATAGTTCGGGACAGGCGATTTGGCGCCATTACGAGAATTGAATCGGAGCCTGTGCTTGCCGATCTCGATGATATCGCCATCCGAAAGGGAAACGCCGGTCTGCGCCCGCCCCCCATTAACAACAACTAGCGTTCCGGGCTGGGGCGTGAGAACGGCATTTCCGTCTGAAACCGAGAGAATGGCGTGCCTCTTCTCCACGGATGGATCACCGAAGAGCGAAATATCAACCAATTCGTCTCGGCCAATGGCGCTTGTTGGGCGATCCAGTGAGAAACTCCTGCCCTCTAGGGGTCCGTTTAAGCCTGTTAGCCAACAGACCTTACTTAGCTCCGCAACCAGGGCGACTGCAATGCCCACGGCGAGCCCCATCAGCACGAAGCCTGTAAAACGGCTGACGCTGCCCGACGAGGTCGCCTGAGCCAGGGCATCGAAAAGTATTCCGCCCAGCGCGCCGCCAATCAATCCGCCGGCTGCACCCTGATTGCGTACTGCGGAGGATCTTGCAGCAATGCCAGAGCAGATACCTGCTGAGCAGCCCATCACCGCCCAACCGATAGTGCGCCCAATGATGACAAGCGGCAGAAAACCGGTCATGACAAAGCGTGAAAAGATAATCTCCGCAACAAAGGTACCTGCAATACCCAGCAGCGCTCCCGCGATAAGCCCAATAGTAACCCGGGTGAGAAGCCTCGGCGCAGAGCGCACAGGCAGCTCATCGGCTGCAACCAGGCAGGCGCCAATGGACGCTCCAACTGTAGCGCCGACCGTCAGGATATAGCCAGTGGCTTCGGATGCGTTCTGCATTCCGTCGCTTGGGCTAATAACCGGCTCCAGGATCAGATAGGTGATCAGGCCACCGATGGCGCCGCCAAGCCCAAGCTTTGCTACTCTCGACCCGGATACCGAAGGTGTTCTACCGTTCAATCGAGTTCGTACCCTCTATTGTTTCGTGGTTTGAAGAATGGTATCTGCTGATGTATCGATGCATACGACCTATTACCGGTATTCTTGCATATTATTTAGATAGGACTCCTGCTGGCCCGCAGCATCCGTGGATCTGATACTATATAGTAGTAACAGTTTAGCTGAACGGAGACATCGTGTCCATCAACATCGAGAGAATTGACCACATCGTACTGACGGTTCGCGATATGGAAGCTGCCATCGCCTTCTATTGCGATGTGCTCGGCATGAGGCTCGAGACATTTGGTGAGGACCGCAAAGCACTGGTCTTTGGCAGCCAGAAGTTTAACCTTCATGAAGTTGGCACCGAGATCGCGCCAAAAGAGAATTCGCCAACGCCGGGCGACATCGATCTCTGTTTGATCACCTCGACACCCGTAGATATGGTGTTACGGACTCTACTGCACGCTGGCGTGCCTATCGAACTCGGTCCAGTTGCGAAGACTGGCGCGTGCGGGCCAATCCTCTCCATCTATATTCGAGACCCAGATCGCAATCTCATCGAAATTGCGCAATACGACAACGCGGAGTTGAACGGCGCACAGGTCGGCCGCCGGGGATCCGAATCTCACTTACCCGCACTTCCTGCCTATATCGAGTTTACCGCCGAAGAGCTGCCAGACCCGAGGACAAGCCACTACTCTGAGATGATAGGCTCGATGGTCGATATCGTGAAGGTCGAAGGCCCGATGACGACCCGCCGACTGCTGGATAGGTATCGCACCGGCGCGGGCTTAGGCAAACTCCGCGGTAGCACTCGGGAAGCGATCACAGATGCTCTGAAGTACGCGCTAATGAGCAAGAGGATCATCAAGATCACCACCGACGAGGAGGATCCATCTGGCAATATCCTCTCCGTGGAAGATCTTCCGCTGGTGAGACTGCGCGAACGCGGCCCGCGGGACCTCGAAGACGTTCCGATCGAGGAGATCGCGGAGCTTGTTGGCCGACTCGAGATCGCTGCAGACGAGGAGGATGAGACGGCATTCCGAATGCTGCTCGAAGCCTACGGCCTCAAACGCCTCACGGAGACAGCAAAAGCGAGGCTGACAAGAGCTCTTCGTCATGCTCGGGGAGTGACTGTGTGAGTAATGGTGGACTTCCCAACCGGCAGGCGCACATTTACCCCTCTCCGTGCGAGGTACGAGCGGAATAGGGAGACGTAGGGTGAGGGTCCAGTAACACAGGCCGATACCAAATTACATGTAAAGCCTTCGGCTCGGGCTTTACGAGAGCGCCACAATCGACTATCTGATATATTAATCATTTTTTGGGCAAGGGTAGGGAGCGAATCTCCGCAAGCACCTAGTGGCTCACTCCTATCCACCTGTCGTCCAGCACACCCTAACCAACACGCAGTTGCCGCCCTCGGACGTCTCAACCCTCACCCCTTCCAAAACTTCAAATGCGGTATGCTTAAACCAACAATACAGATAATGCGTTATCCAATTTTCAGGAGATTCTAATTGTTCGACTCTGCTGTCCCGTTCAGGGGCTGTTATATCGCTACTGTGACACCGTTCGACAGGTCCAACCGTCTGAACAGCTCTGCGCTGCAAGATCATTGCCGATGGCTTGTCGAATCGGGTGTCGACGGTCTATGCCCCGTTGGCACGACGGGTGAATTCCTGTTCCTCTCCCAGGCGGAGAAGATGGAGGCCATCCAACAGACTACTGAGGCTGTTGACGGCAGGGTCCCCGTGATAGCAGGGATCTGGGCTCCCACGGTCGCAGAGTCTCAGGCACTTGCGATTAACGCTACTTCGGCTCACGCATCGGGCGTTTTCCTGCCTCCTCCCATCTACTACCCAGCGAACGATGATGCCATCTATCGCTGGTACTCGGAGATAAAGTCCGTTTCAGACTTACCGCTGTTTGCCTACAACATCCCGCAGTATGCGGCAAACTCGATCTCCTATGCTTGCCTGGACAGGCTCTTCGGCGACGAGGTAATCGCTGGTGTCAAGGACTCAACAGGAAAGATTGACCGAGTAACCGAACTGGTGCAGCGCTATGGTGGGTTGGGAACGGTATTTGCAGCGAGCGATGGATTTGCTTCGGAAGGAAGAAGGATCGGGGCGCACGGATTTATATCTGCGATTGGCAATATCACGCCGGCGTTATTTGCGCGGCTATGGGCAGGCGACGATTCGCTGCAGCCACGAGTCGATTCGATCCGCACTGCCCTCAAGCAGGTCGGATCTATTCCGGCAATTAAGTACCTGCTCTCTCAGAGCGGCTTCCCATTTGGCGAAAGCCGCATCCCCTGCTCACAGCTTACATCGGAGCAGCAAAACGCGCTTGATGCGCTTCTCGAAGAGATTAATCTCGACTGAGAAGTTAGCTAGGGCTCGCTGTACTAATGACAAAATAAAACGCCCGCTGCCATGGTTAAAGGCAGCGGGCGTTATAGTTTGCAGTCCTTAGCGTTTAGCGCCTTGGGCGGAAGCGAGCCCTTGGGGTCTCCTCTTCCTCTTCCACGGCGGGTTCGGGCGCAGCCTCTGGTCGTGGGCCACGATCTCGATCTCGGGGGCCACGATCTCGGCCGCCACGATCACCACCGCGGTCGCCACCACGATCTCCGCCGAAGCCGCCACGTCCGCGGCCATCATCCTGACGTCGCGCCATGCTAGCATCAAATGGCTTATCGAGATTGATCGCCGACAGGTTTACGCGACCCTGGCCATCCACTTCGATAACGCGAACCTGGATCTCATCGCCAACCTTCACAGCCTCATCGGGTCTGCGAACCGGCGGATCCTTCAGGTGACTCACATGCACGAGACCTTCGCGCCCTGGCAGTATCTCGACGAAAGCTCCCATACCGATCAGGCGTGTAACCTTGCCGGTGTAGAGAGTTCCAACTTCGACATCGCCAACCATGCCGAGAATGATATCGGCAGCGCGTCGGCCGGCATCCTGATCGACCGCAGCGATGAAGATCTTGCCATCCTGCTGAATGTCGATCTGTGCGCCGGTATCGGCAGTGATCTGCTTGATGGTCTTGCCACCTGGGCCGATAACCGCGCCGATTTTTTCCGGATTGATCTCGATTGTAAAGATAGAAGGAGCGAACTTGCTGAGGTCGGTTCGTGGGCCTTCGATCGTCGCAACGATCTTCTCAAGGATCTGAAGTCGTGCCTGTCTGGCCTGCTCCAGCGCCTGAACCATCACTTCGCGCGGAATGCCCTGGATCTTGGTATCCATCTGAATGGCTGTGATGCCTTCGGTGGTGCCAGCGACCTTGAAGTCCATGTCACCGCTGAAGTCTTCCATGCCCTGGATATCGGTAAGCACCGCGTACTGATCGCCAAGGGTCATAAGGCCCATTGCGATACCGGCGACGGGCGCCTTTATCTTGACGCCAGCGTCCATCAGCGCAAGGGTAGAGCCGCAGACGCTTGCCATCGATGTGGAACCGTTGCTCTCAAGTACCTCGCTCTGGAGGAGCATAGCGTATGGGAAACCGGCGACTTCGGGAAGGACGGGAACGAGGGCGCGCTCTGCAAGAGCGCCGTGCCCGATTTCGCGTCGGCCGGGTCCACGCATCTGTCGAACTTCGCCGACCGAGTACGGTGGGAAGTTATAGTAGTGCATGTAGCGCTTCTTCTCATCGACCTCAAGGTTGTCAACAACCTGAGCATCGGTCATTGCGCCAAGGGTTAGAGCCGTAAGCACCTGTGTCTGACCACGAGTGAAGAGGCCTGTGCCATGTACGCGGGGAAGAAGGCCAACTTCGCAGGAGATCTTTCGGATCTCGTCCAGTTTTCGGCCATCCGGGCGAACATGCTCTTCGATAATAAGGTAGCGGATCGCTTTCTTAACCGCTTTGTCTGCAGCCTCTGCGATCTCGCCCTTGCTCTCCGGGAAGTCCGGCAGCAGTCTCGCGACGATCTCTTTCTTGAGATCATCGATAGCAGATTCTCTCGCGGCCTTGTCCGGGTTCTGGATGGTCGCGCGAATTTCGGCGCCCATCTTCTCCTGGATGGCATTCAAGATCTCTGCGCTCGGGAGCTGCGGCACAAAGCTCGACTTCGCCTTGCCGCACAGCTCTTTGAGCTCCAACTGGAGCTCGCACTGCTGCTGAATTACAGCATGGGCCGCATCCATTGCAGCGAGCATGTCGGTCTCTGTAACAAAGTTACAGCCCGCCTCAACCATAATGATCGCTTTGTGCGTGCCGGCAACAACCAGATCCAGGTCCGAGACATTCGACTGCTCGAGGGTTGGATTGATGACGAGCTCGCCGTCAACTCGGCCGACGCGCACTGCGCCTACCGGGCCATCCCACGGAATATCGGAAATGGTAAGAGCTGCTGAAGCTGCGACGATCGCGTAGGTGTCGGGGAGGTTTTCAAGATCCACCGAAAGCGGCATCGCGATCACCTGAACGTCGTTGCGCATGCCATCGGGGAAGAGAGGCCGAAGCGGCCTGTCGATAAGTCTGGAGGTTAGGACTGCCTTCTCGGAAGGTCGCCCGCCGCGCTTAATAAATCCGCCTGGGATCTTGCCAATGGCGTACTTGCGCTCCTCATAATCACACGTTAAGGGAAAGAAATCGATTCCGGCGCGAACGTCTTTGCTCATCGTGGTGGCCGCCTGTACGATGGTATCTCCAGCGTAAAGCCACACGGCGCCGCCTGCCTGTTTGGCAACTCGCCCGGTCTCGAACTTCAGTGTCTTCCCAGCTATTTCACGCTCTACGGAATGTGACACGATTGTCTCCTGCAATGAGAGTTACGCTCGACATCTGCTGCATCATACTGCCCAAGTTCGGATCGTATCCGTCCGACCTTTCGATCGCTTTATGGAATCGAATCGGAGATGGATCAAGAAGGAGCCGATACGACATCTGCGCACCACGACCGAAAAGGGGCAATTAAATTGGCGCCAGATGCGGCGCAGTAGGTGTACAAAAGCAGCCGACGGTCCATGAGGATTTGTGAGCTTACTCGTTAGTGAAGGAAAGGGGTCAGGGTAAATGGACACGGTTGCGGGGAAACCTGCTTTGCGTCTCCACTTGCCCTGAACCCTGCTCTTCGGGGTGAGCTCTCAAAGATCGTCACGAACTGTCGACTGCGTCTTGCGGCTCGATTGAGCCGCACTTAGTTACGAAAATGAGAAACTGTGGCAAGATAACAGCGATTACAGTTTGCTGCGGATGCTCAATTTCCCGACGAGCGTACGATATCGCTCAATATCTGTATTTGCCAGGTAGGCCAGCATACGTTTGCGGCGACCGACCATCATAAACAGCCCACGTCGGGAGTGATGATCGTGCTTATGCTCACGCAGGTGGTCCGTCAACTGGTTGATGCGCGCTGTTAACAATGCAACCTGTACCTCAGCAGAGCCTGTATCGCCCTCATGAGTGGCATTGCCAACGATGACATCCTTCTTGATTTCTGTCTTTAGCGGCACTTACGGAAACCCCTCCTTATCAACCATTACGGCACAGTGTAGCACACAAAAGGGCGAAAGTCAATTTGAGAACCACGCCCTGCGCGGGAGGGTATCCACGCGTGAATCGCTTCCTCAAGCATGGGGCTCAGAGGAGTTATCAGGTATAAGATTACCTGTGACACATCTCTCAATAGCCATTGTAAACTGGAACACTCGCGACATGCTGCTCGCGGCTCTCGCCAGCATCTTCGAAACCGCCTCTGATATTGGGCTGGAGGTGATCGTTGTCGATAATAACTCTCAAGACGGAAGCGCAGAGGCTGTGGCAAATCGCTTTCCCCAGGTGATCTTGCAGGCAAACCGGCAAAATACCGGTTACGCGGCAGGAAACAATCAGGCGCTATCCCTTGCACATTCTCCACTCGTGCTGCTGCTAAATCCTGACGTGCTTATTCCAGAGGGCGCCTTGCAAACAGCAGTTAAGTTTATGGCGGATCATCCCGATGCCGGCGCGATGGGCGCAAAGCAGCTCTATCCGGATGGCCGCCTGCAGCGTTCGGTGCGGGGATTTCCGACACCAATCGCGGTTACGTGGGAGTTGCTGGGGCTCAGCCGACTATTTAGCTCGAGCAAAGTCTTTGGCGCATACCGAATGACCTGGTTCAATTATGACTCGGTGATAGAAGTGGATCAGCCGATGGGAACGTTCCTGATGCTTCGAAAAGCCGTGATAGAGCAGGTTGGCATGCTGGATGAACAGTTCACCATCTTCTTCAATGAAGTGGATTGGTGCCTCCGGTGCAAGCGCGCCGGCTGGAGGATCTTCTTTTCACCCGATGTGACGCTCACACACTATGGCGGCGCCAGTACCTCCCAGGTTGGCCCGGCGATGGCCTGGGAATCGCGGCGAGGCCTACTGCAGTTTTACGCCAAGCACTATCGGGCTCCGCTCTATCTGCCACTTAGGCTTATCATTGCAGGCGCATCGTGGCCTCACGCCTGGCTACAGGCGCGTAGGCAGGTGGCTCCGGGAGTGGCAGGCAAATGACCCTATCTTCAACTCCATCACCTCCT
>CAIXIX010000224.1 GCA_903919615.1 uncultured Chthonomonas sp. | reverse complement strand
ATGGGTTGCACAAAACAGAAACCTACCCCGAGTTATTGAGGAGATACCGTTTTTTGCAGTTTTGCCATTTTCGTCTGAATTTTTCTAAGCGAAGTTGCTTCTTGATACCATGTCCTCAGAGCTAAGCTCTGGGGACATTTTAATGCCGCGTCGTTCACCACAAATTGAGGTCGAGCTTGGACTGCTTCTTGAAGGCGGTACAGAAGCCTCTGCATCCTGGAAACGCGCGACCGAGATTCTACTACGCGCGAAAGCTCGTCGGGAAGCTCGATTGGCAGCCGACGTGCAGCAATGCTCTTCCGAAAATGCCCAGACAGCTAGCTCTGACCGAAAGACAGCATAGGCGCTAATCAACGTCTGCGCATTGCAACCTGACTGCCAAGACCATTTTTCGACTTCCTTGAAAGAGGGAAGACGGCCCCACCACGTTCTTGGCAGTCCGTGGTGGGGCCGTTTGGCGTCTGAGAGTGCCAAGAAAATGGAGCCAAGAAATGGTGGGCTTAGTCAAACCGGCTTCGGAGAACTGCAAAGCGATGAACACGAGCACTGTATACAATCCACGAATGGGTGCCCCCGTTCTTCCATTCACAAAATTCGAAATGGAACGATTCCGGGCATGGTACTTGGCACGCCACGGCGCTAAAACCGAGTGCTGCCGCCAGTTGCGAGAATTCGTTAAAG
This sequence comes from uncultured Chthonomonas sp., assembly GCA_903919615.1. Taxonomy (GTDB): domain Bacteria; phylum Armatimonadota; class Chthonomonadetes; order Chthonomonadales; family Chthonomonadaceae; genus CAIXIX01. Next base: position 2,177 of record CAIXIX010000224.1, on the reverse strand, counting down.
ACCTCAAAGTCCGGAACGACATGGCGAGCTGAAAGGGAGTTACGATGGTGACGAACACTTCTAATTTCCTGACAGCGCTAATGGAAGCGTACGCTTACTTGGAGCATCTTCGCCTTGAGATTCGCCCACTATGGCCCAGCTGGATGGAGAGCGACCTCTACCCTGACGGCAGAGCGCCGCATTACTGGCGCTCGGAGCATCAATACCGAACCTGGTTTGCGCTCACTGCGCCTGGCATCTCGGCTGCAGCAAATTATGCGACTGAGCTGTCGGATCGGTTCGACGTCTATTTCAGTGTCCTGCCCAGGAACGGATGCACTGGAAAAGCCGAGGACGTGTGCCTTTCGTCGTGGCTCTGGGCAGACATCGATGGCGGCAACGAGGGGGTTCAAGGTTCCATTGCGCTCGTTAAGAAATGCGATATTCCGCCTCCGCATATTGCGGTAGTTTCTGGCGGTGGGCTTCATTGTTACTGGCGGTTTGACCCAATGTTGGATATAGCCGATCAGGCTGCCCGTAATCTCTTAAAGAATGTTCTGAAGCGACTATGCAAAGCAATTGGAGGCGATATGGATGGAGCACACGCGGATACCGCTCCCGCCAATCTCGCTTGTGTACTCCGGGTTCCAGGCACATACAATCATAAACAGAAGAGTGAACCTCGCGCAGTGCGATTGATCAGGTTCAAACCAGAAATGGAAGCCCACTCGTTGACCTGGTGGAGAGCTTATCTGCCAGCTCTCCAATTACCCGCTCGTAGATATCCCGTTTCGAAGTTGACTCTGTCAGGAAATTCGAGAGGCAATCGATCTGAAGATGGCTTGCTGAGATGGGCTAGCAACGGCTACGCTGAGGGTGAGCGACACAAACGACTCGCGTCGGATGCAAAGTGGTTAGTACGCGACCTTCATCTGGACAAACAATTTGCCCGTGAGCTAATCGAGATTAAAGCCGATGCATCTCCAGGAACTAAGCCCGTTACAAGATCGGAAATCGAGGCAATCATCAAATGGGCCTAGCAGATTTGGACCTGATCGCTGGCATAAAGGAAGCATCGGAAGGGCAGTTGGATCCCATCATGAGAGCAGTACTAGAGAGGTACCCTCATGACCACGTGTCGGGAACGATTGCTTCCTCTAATACCAATAAAGTAACAAACCCTTTTGCACGCGGATCGATCCGGGCATGGGATCTTCCTGAGGCAGAAGAGCCCGAGCGTATCTGGTTCGGGATGTATCCGGGTAAGGTGGTGCTCTTTATTGGTGAGACTGGAGCTGGAAAGTCATCGCTCTTATATAACATATGCGTTCACGCAGCACGGAACGAACCGCTCTGGAACGTTCCCTTTGGTTTGCACAGGCCAATCAAGATCCTCTATATCGATCCGGAAAACTCCGGCAACTTTGCTGAAGGGCAAGGTGGTCTGTGTTCCCAGAAGCTTGAGCGCATCGGACAAGGCAAGCCTAAGGACCTGATCTTCCATGATGGACATGGAGTTAACCTTGCCGATTCATCGCACATAGCCGCCCTGGGGGAATATATCAAGTTCGAGAGTATTGATGTCGTGGTACTCGATCCAATCGCGAATCTGTTTCGCACGAAGGACGAAAACGACAACGCTGAGGCCGCGAAACAGATGACATCTCTTACGGCGCTATCGCGATCGACCGGTGCGTGTGTTATTGCTGTTCACCACACCGGTAAGAACACCAACGGCGATTACGGACGCGGTGCTTCCGCCCGACTTGGCGCTGCCGATGTTGCATTGATGCTTAAGGCAAAGTCTGGTAACGAAAACGTTGACGACACATTCGACGGTGAATTACAACAGAGAACCGATGTGTGTCGGTTACAGATTGTAAAGAACCGTCTTGAGGGCCGAGGAAGCATATATCTGCAGATGGAGGGTGAAGACCGATTCAAACGCTCTACGTATGCAGAATGGCAGGGAGGTTGCGCGACTGGCAGTTCTGTGACTAAGTCCGATACTGCTGAGGTGGAGATTTTGAAGCTGCTAGATGACGGTGACTGGCGTGCGCGTTCAGACATACAGGGCTCAATGAAGGCACTGAACATTGGTGAGCACTCTACTGCTGAAGCACTAAAGAAGCTTCAGAGCCGCAAATTGATCGACGTCGATCGCCGGGCGAAAGGTCTACTACGATATAAGATGGCAT
>CAIXIX010000223.1 GCA_903919615.1 uncultured Chthonomonas sp. | reverse complement strand
TAGCAGCACAGACCAATCATGTTTACCAGAGGGTTTGGAGCGAGTATCGCGCAAGTAACTGGTAACATTCGTAGCTAAAGCCAACGATCTGGTCTTTAGTATCGTCCCATCTGTTTTCATCGTCAACAGATCGTGAACCCAATGTATGTGTAGGTCGACCAACAAGGCCGACAGAGGAGAAGTATAAAGGCATGCTTAATCGATTCGTTCTTCCAGCACTGGCTGCAACGTTTGTTGTGGGAAGCGCTGTTTGCACCGTTTCTGTCCGGGCCGATGATGCGCCCGTAACGCTCAAGTACGTTAACAAAGTCGGCGAAAGTCTGCGACAGAAGGTTGTTATAAAGGCATCCGTTCAAGGCATCGATGCTGTAATGACGAACACTCAAAAGCGCGTAACAAAGGAAGTGAAGGATTCTGGCGAAGTAACCTATCTCGTTTCCGACGAGGGTGGCACACTTCTGCTCATGGGTAATGAACAGCATCAGGATCCGCAGCCTGACATCACGATCAAGCACGACAAGCTTGGAAAAGTCATCGATTGGAAACCCGCTCAGGACATCAATGGCGCTTTGAGCCCAGAACTGCTCAAGACGTTATCACAGATCTATTCACCCGTATTGCCCGCAGACGCTGTAAAGCCGAAAGACGCTTGGAAGATCGAGCTCGACAATCCGATCTACAAGGACAAGAAAGTCAAGATCGAGAGCACCTATCTCGGCATCGAAAAAGTCGATACCGTCGAACTTTGGAAGGTCAAAATCTCGGCAGTAATTCCGACGGATGGCGAGAATGGCGTTGCGACATACGAGGGAACGTTCTGGCTTATACCTGCGACGGGCCAGGTGGCCAAAGCAGAAGGCGCAGCAAAGGATATACCTTCGCAATTCGGAAAACTTGCATTCACTGTTGCGATCACTCCCGCAAAGGATGAGAAGCCTGCTGCTGCTGCCGATCAGAAGGCTCCGAAGTAACAGAACGATAATATAAACTAGGAAATCCGCCCATATGAAGATATCTCTATGGATGGGAGCGTTGGTGCTGACAGGAATGACCCTGTCAGCGCCTCTCTCGTCTAGCGCGCAAGACAGCGCCGCAGAATCCGAAATAGTCAAGTCCGAACAGCTGCCTGCCAACGGCATCTGGCTTGAGAACCTAAATCTTGTGAATATGTCGCAAGAGTATGGTTCCCCAAACGCTCGCAAGTCGGTTGACAGCAATCCCCTCACCCTTGGTGGTGTTGTCTATCCTCACGGTGTAGGCACACATGCAAAGAGCGAGGTTGCCTTACTCCTTAACGGAAGTGCAAAACGTTTCCTCGCCATGGTTGGCGTTGATGACGAACGCGCAAAAGCCGCAGACGCGTCGATTAGTTTTGAGGTATGGGTTGATGGCAAGAAGGTTGCATCGACAGGTGTGCTACACGGAGGCGCCACGCCAAAGCTCTTGTCGGTTGATCTTACAGGCGCTAAGAAGCTCACTCTGATCGTCGGCGATGCTGAAGATGGCATCTCAGATGACCATGCTGACTGGGCTGGCGCTGTAATATTGTTGAATCCCGGCGCCAAGGCGCCAACAACGGTTGGAGTTCCAATTGAACCGGCCCGACTTGTGATACCCGCGGTATCACCTACGCCACAAATTCACGGCCCTCGAATCGTTGGCAGCACTCCTGGCAAACCTTTCCTGTTTCTGATCTCTGCAACGGGCGCGGGTCCTATCACCTATTCTGCGCGGAATCTCCCCGCAGGGCTGCAGATTGATGGCGCGACAGGAGTTATCTCTGGCAGCCTAAAATCCGCTGGAGAGTATTCTGTTACGGTCACCGTAAAGAACTCTAAAGGAACAGCTAGTCGCAAACTCACTATTGTGGGTGGCGAACACAAGCTTGCGCTCACCCCGCCGATGGGCTGGAACTCGTGGAATGTATGGGCCGGCAATGTGGACGATGCGAAAGTTCGCGCAGCCGCTGATGCAATGATCAGCAGCGGCCTGGCTGCTCACGGCTTTCAGTATGTAAACATCGACGATACCTGGGAGGGTAGCCGCAACCCCGCCGGCGAAATCCTGACGAACGAAAAATTTCCGAACATGAAGTCGACTTCAGACTATGTCCATAGCAAGGGTCTGAAGATTGGAATCTACTCTTCGCCAGGCCCTAAGACCTGTGCAGGTTTCGAGGCGAGCTATCAGCATGAAATTCAGGATGCGAACACCTACGCTGCATGGGGTATTGACTACCTGAAACACGATTGGTGCTCCTATGGTGGAATAGCGAAGGACAACAGCCTCCCTGAGTTGCAAAAGCCTTACTTCATGATGCGGGATGCGCTCTATCAGGCAAATCGCGACATCCTATTTAGCCTATGCCAGTACGGCATGGGCGATGTGTGGAAGTGGGGCGCGGAAGTTGGCGGAAACTGCTGGAGGACTACAGGCGACATAAACGATAGTTGGTCTAGCCTGCACGGCATCTATAGCTCTCAGGATGGTCATGAAAAGTATGCGGGTCCCGGGCACTGGAACGATCCGGATATGCTTGTTGTCGGCGCCGTTGGCTGGGGTAATCCACATCCAAGTCACCTGACACCAAATGAACAGGTACTGCATATTTCCATGTGGTGCATGCTCTCTTCGCCGCTACTTATCGGCTGCGATATGTCGAAGATGGATGCTTTCACGGTCGCTCTTCTTTCTAACGATGAGGCGCTGGACATTAACCAGGATCCGCTGGGCAAACCGGCCGGCCGAGTAGCAAACAATGAGGGATTGGAAGTTTGGTCACGCAAACTGTGGGATGGTACCACTGCCGTTGCATTGGTCAACAGCACCATTCAGACCGCCGCGATCTCGGTTAACTGGGAAACCATAGGCGTTAAAGGCTCACAGCCCGTTCGCGACCTCTGGCTTCACAAGGATGCCGGAACATTCAATAGCAGTTACAAGGTTGAAGTTCCAGCACACGGCTGCGTTTTAATCAAGATCGGCAAATCTGCTTCGTAGCAAAGGTCGCCCTAACCCCCAGCCCCCTTCCCTAAAACGCTCGTAACTCGCTGGGAACTTATCTTGTTTCATAGGTGAAGATTGCGCACGACGAGCCAACAAGCGGTAGGTGATACGCACGAATTGGTCACGGCGTGCGTGCTGGACCCTCACCCCACCTCTCCCTTCTCCGCTCGCAAGCTCGCAGGGAGAGG
>CAIXIX010000222.1 GCA_903919615.1 uncultured Chthonomonas sp. | reverse complement strand
GAGTATCCTGCCCAAAAGGCATTTGCTATTAGACGCGGCATTCATACCGTGGTAGCGGCGCCAAATATTTATTAATCGCTCACCCCCCGAACCGGGCTTCGCCCGGTTCGGGGGCTGAGTGTGAGATTAGGTGGGGTCCGCCGCTCACCGGGCCGTAAACGGCCCGTCTAGGCACAATCGCCCTTCGGGCGGACAATTCCAAAACCGTTTTCCGTCGGAGTCCTTCATCAACGGTTCCTGCCCGAAGGGCATTTGAAACTATGACGCGGTCAAGGGGCAGAGCCCTTTGTTGACTAATTTCATAATACACCCGTCACACAAAATGACACTACCTCACGAATTCTCACCTTTGGTGACAATTCCATTAGCTGCCGCCCACTGTGCGAGGTCCTGTTTCTTAATGGCGGCCGCCATAAGGTCGGGAAACAGATCCGGAGTACATGCGAAACAGGGCGAGCCGAGCGCGGTGAAGCTTGCCGCATTCTTGTGATCCGAAACGGGCGCCCCGCGATCATCCAGCGCCAGCAAAGTAACCATGTTGACGCCGCTGCCAGTGATGCTGCCCACTCTGCGCAGCATCTCCTCGGGGTTGCCCCCTTCGATTAGATCGCTGATGAGCACCAGGATGGTATCACTGGGTGTCCGAACCAGGCTCTGGCAGTAGCTAAGCGCCAGGTTGATATCCGTGCCGCCGCCTAACTGCGTGCCGAACAGCACATCAACCGGATCTTCGAGTTTGTCGGTGAGGTCAACCACCGAGGTGTCGAAGACGACAAGCGATGTCCGCACGGTCTTGATCGATGCCATCACTGCGCCCAAAATTCCGGCATAGACCACCGAGGATGCCATCGAACCGCTCTGATCGATGCACAAGATGATATCCCGCAGCGCCTGCCCTTTTCTCCCGTAACCAATCCGCTGCTCTGCTATCACGGTCCGCAGTTCAGGCTGGTAGTTTTTGAGGTTCGCTCTTATCGTCCGGTTCCAGTCGATCTCCTTCAGCTTCGGTCGTCTGTTGCGGACCGCCTTATTAAGCGCCCCGGATATCGCCTGGCGCATCGGCCCAGAGAGCCGCCGTTCAAGGTCCTGAGCGACTTTACGCACCACCTGGCGTGCAGTCTCCTTGGTCTTGTTGGGAATGACGCGGCTGAGAGAGAGCAGCGTCGCGACAAGGTTCACATCCGGCTCGACTGCAGCAAGAAGCTCGGGCTCCAGCAGCATCTTCTGCAGGCCAAGCCGCTCTATCGCATCCGTCTGCATTACCTGAACCACACCTGTCGGGAAGTAGGTGCGGATATCCCCGAGCCAGCGCGCTACATTGGGTGACGAGGCGCCGAGCCCACCCGTACGCTCCGAATCATAGAGGGCCGATAGTGCGCCGTCCATCACAATGTCATCGCCCTCGAGAGCAACGCCGGTTCCGTCCGCAGCGCCTCCGCCAAGGATCATCCGCCAGCGGCGCAGCCTCTCCTCTTCGTCGATAGCGGTAGGTGCCGTTGGAATAAGGTCCATCTCCGTCATGTTCCACTCCCCGCAACCACCGGCGCTACGCCCAACAACAATGCAAGTGTTGGCAGAACCAGAGAAGCCCGTGACGCGTCAACATCAGTCTCTATTGCGCGGCCGCGAACGGAGCCACCGGCCTGCTTCGCGCGCTCACCCATCTGCCGCCTTTCGCCGGACGGGAAGGTTGAGAACGTGCGGCGCACCATTGGCAGCAGCAGCGTAAACGAGTCGGCATCGAGGCCCGACACCCAGGAATCTATAATCTGCCAAAGCGCGTCGCTGTGAAGCAGCATGAGCCCGCTGCCCTTCAAAAACCCCTCGACCCAGGCTGCGGCGTCGAGCGGAGTGGCTGCGCGTGAAAGTGCATAGCTCATGCGCTTGCCTGCATCTTCGGAACTCCAGACTTGCTGGTCCAACAGTAGCCGACAGCACCTGCCCGCGACGAGGCCGTTCACTCCAGTTTGCCTCGCCAAATGCTCCAACGTGTCCTTCCACATCCCCACATGCACCTCGCGGCGCAGCAAGTGTATGGCCTCGTTCACGCTCTGCAGGCTGCGGAACATCTCTGCTGCCGCAATATCGTTGAGGGCAGAGCAGGCCGCCGGCAACCCAACGCAGATGCGCGCAACCAGCCCGTCTACCACATGCTCGACGACAGTGGTATTGGTGCCGCGCACGTTTCCATAGCGCACGATGCTGGCGAGCGGAGGAAGCGCACGCATCAGATGGGCCACATCGCTGGTCACTCCTGCGAGCGATTCCAGCCGTGCCATCATCAAGTTGATCGCGCCGGGCAGGTCTGCTAGCAGGGTTCGCTCCACCAGCGCAGTAAGCGCCGGAAGCTCTTTCGCAGCATCGGTCAACTCGATAGCTCGCGCCGTAGCAGCGCCCAGCACAGTGCTGCCCCACATGCAGGCCTCGATCACGTTCACAACCAGTTCAGGACGCCACTGCAGTTTCCAACGCTCATGAAAGGTGCTGGTTTTTGCGTTGGAATACTCATCGCGATGTCCCCAATCGACGCCCATCAGGGCAAGTCGATGCAGCAGCCGGCTGCGATCGAGATCGTTGGGCTTGCGCAGATCTAGATCCAGCGATTTCTCCATCGCCTCTTGCGCCAACCGCAGACGTTTTGCCTCCTGCTGCAAGTCGCGCTGAAGCGGCGGCATCGGAGCATCGTCTGGCACGCGCCCCATTACCTCGCCGATAACCAGTTTGCGGGCTATCAAGGCCAGATGCGTCTCGTTACCGAAACACAGCACAGCGCGGATCGCATCGGTCAATTCGGTAAGGCCCGGCACGCTCATTCCGCGCATCGAGGCGAGGGTCTCTGCAAGCCGTACTGTCTCGATTAGAGATGCCGGAGACGCATCAAGGTCCTCTTCGCGCAATAGCCGGGCACAGCTTCCGATCCAGTGCGCGGCAACGCTCTCGGGATAGGCCCAGAGCTGTTCATAATATCCGGGCGACTCGATGCCTGCGCCATAGCCACTGTGCATCGCAAGCCGATCGTAGGTCCAGGGCGCCCAGGTCGCCACCACCTTTAGCTTCGCCATACCCTTCAACAGGTCGGCATCGCGCTTCGCCGGGCCAAGTTCGGCGAGCGCCGGCACATGCCATGCACCACAGACCACCGCAATGCGCTCGAAACCCTCCTTTTGCGCGGCACGAATCGTTTGCCGCATCCAAGCTTCGCGCTGCATCTCCCGCTGCTCTTCCTGCTCGGACAAGAAGCGTTCAGAAGCCGGGATCTCGCTGCGCATCGCGGTCATCAGCTCCTGAATGGCCGCAAAAATGCCACCGCCATCCTCGCTATCATGATCGCTCCGCAGCTCAACCATATGCTCCCAGAACCGCTCGCTATCGGTAAAACCCGCCGCCTCTGCAGCCCATTCCAGCGGATCCCGCCGAGTTGGCAGCGCAGCGGCCTCGTCCTCTGAATCCTCTTCGTCTGACACGTCCTCTTCCGACCTCAAAGACTTCAAAGACTCTTCTGACTTCTCAGATCTTCCCTCTCCCCACCCCAACTGATAGCACTGCGGCAGATCCATAAACCGAACAGGAATCCCGCGCTCCACGCCGAACTTGAGTGTCTGCCACTCCGGTGAGAAGTGTGCAAACGGGTAGAAGGCCGAGCGTTTTGGCTCATCCGGCACGTAGAGCAGCAGCGCGACCGGCGGCTGCAGGTCAGCGTGCGCAACCATCGGAAGGATCTCCTCCGCATCCGGAGGGCCTTCCACAAGGATCACGTCCGGGTTCAGTTTCTCCAGCTCCCGCAGCAGACTGCGAGCCGATCCCGGGCCGTGATGGCGAATTCCAAAGAGGCGCGTCTGCATCAGCTCAGTTCACGGCAGGCGCGATAAAGATCCTTCCAGCCATCGCGCTCCTTAACAACTGTCTCCAGATACTCTTTCCACACGATCTGATCCTGTACCGGGTCTTTCACCACCGCGCCAAGCAGCCCGGATGCAATATCGGTGGCGCGCAGCTTGCCGTCTCCAAAGTGAGCAGCAAGCGCGATGCCATTGTTGACCACTGAGATCGCCTCAGCCGTGCTTAGCGTGCTGCCAGGAGATTTGATTCTCGTTTTGCCATCGGCAGTTACTCCGTTGCGCAGCTCTCGAAAGATCGTGACAATCCTTCGGATCTCCTCCAGCGCGGGCGGTTCGGCCGGGATCTCGAGCGCGCGCCCAATCTCGGCCGAACGACGCTGAACGATCTCCACCTCCGCTTCCATTGTCGCCGGCAGCGGAAGCACTACCGTATTAAAGCGGCGTTTGAGCGCTCCAGACAGCTCATTGACGCCCCGATCGCGATCGTTGGCAGTTGCGATAATGTTGAAGCCGCGGGTCGCCTGAACCTCAGAGTTCAGCTCCGGGATCGGCAGCGTCTTTTCGGAGAGGATCGTGATGAGGGAGTCCTGAACTTCGGAGGGAACGCGCGTCAGCTCCTCAACCCGCCCGATCTTTCCATGCTCCATGGCTCGCATAATCGGGCTGGGTACCAGCGCCTGCATCGAGGGACCCTCGGCCAGCAGCCGCGCATAGTTCCAGCCATAGCGCACCGATTCTTCGCTCGTGCCCGCCGTACCCTGTACGAGCAGTGTGGAGTCTCCCGCGATTGCCGCAGCGAGGTGCTCCGCAACCCAGGTCTTGGCTGTACCTGGCACGCCAAGCAGCAGCAGAGCCCTGTCCGTCGCGAGGGTCGATACCGCGACCTCCATCAATCGGCGCGACCCGACATACTTTGGCGAGATCGTGACCCCGTTATCCAGCGTGCCGCCGAGAATATAGGTGGTTACGGCCCAGGGCGAGAGCCGCCAGTTTGGCGGACGCTGGCGGCTGTCGGAAGCGGCCAATGCGGCTAGCTCCTCGGCGTACTGATCTTCCGCATGCTGTCTCAAAACTGTCGGCATCTCTAGTTCTCCCCGGCGCTATCATTGAGCGCCGCAATCATATCACTCCTGAACCGCAGCAGGTCCAGGCAATCGACCACTGCTCTTCCCCAGTATCTCTGCCAGTCTTCGCCTCCGCTCTTCGAGGAGAAAACGGCGGAAACCTGCTCCGCAATCTGCGTCGGCGCGAGCCAGGAGATCCTGTCCAGGATGTCCTTGTAGACCCACGCCTCCGCACTGTTGGGCGCGCACTCGTTCATCCCCATGCTGACGAAACCCGCAATCGCTGCCGTCAACTCGATGCTCCATCCTTCAACGATTGTGATGATAAGGTCGATCGCGTAGTGCGACGCTGCCCGAGAGATTGGCGACTTGATCGCGCCAATCGCGATATTCTCGACCTCGTCACGCGGCAATATGGCCGCTAAATTGAGCGCGCGAATGCCGCCAACCGCGCGCATTATCTCGGCATCCGCCAGGCAGATTCGCAGCAGTTCGCGGATCAGTTCGGCGTCTCCAAACCGCAATGCTGCGCTTTTAAGCCCCGTAACCAGCACAACCTTCCACTCGCTGCGTGTCGCCATCTGCAGTAGCTGTGCTCTTGTTCGTCCAAGCCGCTCGCAGAGTACAGTTGGCGAAGTGCGTGCCAGCGTCTCGCGAAACCAGTGCGCCCGTTCTCCCACGCCAGCGTCGTGCGATTTCGGCTCAACACCATCGCGGATCATTGCAGCGTCACACTCCGCAGGAAGTGTAAGCTCGATCTTCTCCGGGCTCAGTAAGCTGCGTTTGAGAGAGATGGCTGCAATTGCTCGATCCTGCATTCGACTGCTCAATTTTGAAGCTGGGATTTTGCTAAGCAGCGCGGCAGCGGCCGTGCGGACCTCCTTGCGCCGATCATCCAGAGCCCGCTCCAGCAGCGGCTCATCCTCTAAACCTGCGCCTTGGTTCAGCGCGTCAATAAAGGCGGCACGATCCTCCGGCGGATCGGTCGCCCAGGTCTCCTCAACCAGCGCTCTCGCTGCAGCCCGATCCACGTGTCGATACTCGGTTAAGAGAATCACGCGCTCCGTACGGGTTCCAGTCTCCCACAAGCTGTGAACCTGCTCGGGATTCTGTAGAGACCGGGGCGGCGCAGAAACATAGCTCCACTCGGGATTGCAGCCAGCCAGCCACCTGCCGCGTTCACCGATAACTTGAGAGATCAGGTCGCGTACGTCAGCGCTCTTGCGGCCGGCCTCTAACAGATCGGGAAGTAGATCGGGACGCGAAACGCGCCCAGCTGCAACTGCGGCGCGCAGCCATTGCGAGAGGATCTCACCATGCCTATATCTGCCGAACAGAATCTCCTGGAGATGCGCCGAAGAGAGTGACGACCATTGCGGTTGAGTCTCTGGAGCAGATGGAGCCCGAAGGCTCGCTGCAGGCAGTGAGCCTAACTTGCGGCCTGCAGTCTCATAGAGACCTGCAACGGCTGATGCCGATAGTAGCGCAGCCTCGCGCTCCGCCGAACCCAGACTTCGAATCAGATCTCCGGGAGGGTCATTGCGCAGCAGCGGCCCAAGATCCTGCCGATCTCCCCCGATCAGCGCGACACTGGCTAACGTCTGTAGATTTCCGCCTGATCTGTTCATTCAGCCTCACCTCGCACGAGCGCCAGTGATACGAACCGCCCATCCACCACGGCGCTGAGTGGAAGCAGATACCGCCCATCCCACTCGCCGAAAACCGAAATCGCGCTGCCGCCGCTTAGCGCCATCAATTGCCAGCCTCTCCTAAAGGCTGGCGAGATCGGTATTGCTGTCGACTCGCCGTCGCACAACGCCCAACCCTCCTTCTCGGAGAGCGGAACGGGAACTACATCGCAAAGCGAAACCGGAAACCGCTCCAGCCAGGGGTCCATGGCAAGCGCCGAGGCATACTGCTCCAGCCACCTAGATGCCAGCCGTTCGCCAGGAAGGTTGAAAGGATTTAAAGGTTGGTATTCCGACTGCCGCTCCTTTACGGCGGCGCGGAGTGGCAGCGAGCCTGGATAGTAGACAAGTTCCGCCTCAAACGCGCCACCTGGCGTGAGGCTGGTATCCAGCGCCTGGCCGCCTGCGGCAAAGCTTAAGAGCATCGCCTGGATCGATCCATCGGCGCCCGCCACCCAGGTCCGCTGAACCGTGATCTTTTCCTCTTCCGAGGTGCTTCGTCCGACAACGAGCCACCGTTCCCGCACACCGGGCTGCTCCAACAGCTCCTCCTGGCGGAGGGTCCAGCCGATATGCATGCGTATCGTCGCCTTCATCGCTTCAGGCAGGTCGCCAATGCGTCGATACGATTCCGCAAGCAGATGCAGTTTGCCAAGCTCCACGATCAGCCGCTCGGCCCAACCCTCGCCGCTCGCAGCGACACCGGCCAGCTCTCGAACGAGGCGGGCGGCGCCAGGAGCCTGCGCATCCACAAGACGGGCCGCCTTCTCGTACCAGAAGCTGGAGGGTCGGGTCTGAACCGCTGCGAGCCCCTGCCGAACCACATCCTTGAGCCAAAGATCCATCTCCTCGATGCCAGCAGAGACGCGGCTCTCACGGTCGGCTGCGCGTTTCGCCTGCGCCTCGGCGCTCTTTTTCTCATCCTCTTCGGTCTTCGGCGCTGGTGGTTCTGCCTTCGACTGGGCCTTTGTATCCCGCTTCCCAAGCCACTCCAGAACGCGATCCGGCGGTTCGCCCGAAGTGAACTTAGGCTGCTGCTCCGCAAAGAGCAGGAGCAGGGCAATGCCATGCTTACAGGGAAACTTGCGACTGGGGCAGGTGCAATTAAACGCCGGACCGGCGAGATCGACCTGAACCTGGTAGGGTTTCGATCCGCTGCCCTGGCACTCTCCCCAGAGCGCGCGGCCTGCAGGATCGTTACCCAGCACACCCCATTTCTGAGGCGACGCCAGACCACGCCCGGCGCTCGCAGAAGCGGCATCGGGAGCCAGGGCAGCAACCTGTTCAGACGTCCAGGCCATCAGGCAAAACCTCGGTAATAACAGTAGCGGGTGATTCGAAATTTAGAACGGAAATACCTGCATAAACTGGGAAGAGGGACCAGGGAAAAGGGAAGAGTTTGGTTCGGATTCGCTATACTGACTACGTAAATTCACCCACCATCCAGGGAGAGGATCAGAACGATGAGCGCAGAGTACAGTGCCGCGGAGGAGAGTGACTGGAAGTACCCGGAGCCGGATGAACTCGTTGCGGATGGTTTCATGGAAGTCGGCGAGCACAAGATCTACTGGCACGAGTACGGAAACCCCAACGGCCAGCCTGTCATCTTCATCCATGGCGGCCCGGGCGGCGGCACCACGCCAAAGCACGCACGCTTCTTCAATCCCCGGCGCTACCGGATTCTACTTTTCGATCAGCGTGGTTGCGGCAAAAGTACCCCGAGTGTGGCCGATGACCGTAAGAACGGTCTGCAGAACAACACGACAGACGACCTGATTGCCGATATTCAAAGACTACGCACAGAGCGAGAGATCACGGGTCGCGCGCATATCTTCGGCGGGTCGTGGGGCAGCACGCTCTCACTCGCTTATGCGATTAAACATCCAGAATGTGTGAAGTCGCTCGTGCTGCGCGGCATTTTCTTGTGCCGCAAGAAAGACCTCGATTTCCTCTATCAGGGCAACGCCGCCACGTACAGCAAAGACCCGTTTGGCGATACACCGCCAGGCGCATTCCTGGCTTTTCCCGAAGCCTGGAAGGCCTATGTCGAGTTGATCCCTGAAGACGAGCGGGGCGACATGGTCGCCGCTTATGCAAAGCTATTGAGCAGTAGCAATGCGAAGCGCGCGACAAAGGCCGCAGTCATCTGGTCGGATTGGGAGGGCGCCACCAGCTACCTGGCACCAAAGCCGGGCGAACCCACCGGGGCAGCGTTTGCGCGCACCTTTGCGGGCATTGAGAACCACTACTTCATGTCCGGCGCGTTTTTGGAAAAGGACAAGAAGGGCGCGTGGAAACGGGATCAAAACTATATCATCGAGAATGTCGGCAAGATCACGAACGGCGAGACCAATGAGAGCAAGAAGCTCAAGGTCTACATCGTACAGGGGCAGTTCGATCAGGTCTGCCCGCGATTTCAGGCAGACGAGCTCGCGGTAGCGTTCCGGAAGGCGAACAAAGTCAACCTCAGCTATGTGCTGACGACCGCGGGACACAGCCAAACGGAACGCCAGACAGCCGCAGCGCTGACACAGATCATGGACGGGCTATCGGCGCCGGCGGCGGCGCTGCGAAGTCTATGAGCTCCTTGAGGTCTATGACGTCTTTGGGGCTGGCGAGGCAGGAGCTTGCTCGTAATATGGCTGGTTTTTGCTGTTGCGAGCGTGGAAATGCCGGCGTAGAGTAGGCCGACTGGCGCACCACCTCTTGGGGCGTGTTTCCAACCGGCCCCTCCCCAAACCGTGCATGCGGTTCTCCCTCACACGGCTATCCACGAGACCTTCGCGTGGTAGCTTGCGCATCCACGTATAGCGATGTTCAGAGTACGGTCAAGTTTTATCAGGTCGGCTAGTCCAAAGGGCACTCACCCTCGGTTCTCCTCGCATTCGCACGTTCATCGCTGCGGGCCATCCCACATCCTGAGTTATGTTGTCTCAAGATGTATGCGGTACTATGCCCGCTCCGACTCCCTCTGGCTGGCTCTCGACCTCTGCACGTTGTCGTCCCCGCCGTCTCGCAGGGCACGTGCATGTACTCGCCCCCACCAGGAGGGCCTCTCCAGTTCCAGACTAGACTGTGTACGCATTCCGCCACCCGTACGCCGATGAGTTCATTACGAGGTGCAATTCCAAGGTCTTCCCTCGTGTCCGTGGCCTTCGCAGAGGTGAGCGCGGCTCGGCTCTCATTTGTCCGCTTGCGCGGGAGGTTAACGACGCGGCAGTGTTCGCTTAATTCTACGGACTGCAGTACTTGCTCGACTCCTTTCAGAGCCTTTGTCACTGGGCATCGACGCCGGGATTTCGCCCGGACTCCAGCTTTTCACCAGAGCACTTCGCCGCCAGTCAGCTACGAGGCGGCTTGGTCCCTAACTCGACCGGACTTGCACCGGCTAGTCTAGTCCAGCTTTGCTGGACGCACCTCACCTAACCTCTCCTCGCCGCTCGCCTACACATGACTCATATCTCCGTAGGCCATTTGACGGGACAAAGCGAAGCGGAATGATTTTAACCCCCTCCCCGACCCTAATAATGATTCATATCTTTGGTAACGATGGTAGCACTCCAGTAAAGCTCTGTGTCGTGGGTTTTACGCGTGATTTGTTATCGGCGTGCGTGCTGGACCCTCACCTAACCTCTCCCTTTTCCGCTCGTACCTCGCAGGGAGAGGGACCACTGCGCGCGCCTCCGGACATAGGCCGAGATATGATACATAGTTAGCCCCGACCCCTCCCACATTTGCTCGCTAGAGCTCACGGAGAGGGGAGTAAATGCGCGCCTCCG
>CAIXIX010000221.1 GCA_903919615.1 uncultured Chthonomonas sp. | reverse complement strand
ATGATGATGATGATGAGGAGATCAGCTGACATGAGAACCACGATGTCCGTAAATGGTCTCGTTTCTATAATTGGTGTGGGCGCCACCTTGATGGCCATTACTGGTGCGGGCGCAGTTCGCGCACAGTCTGCACCACCCGCGGCGCCGAAGACAGCTCCTGGGACTAAGCCGGCGCCTCAGACGACGCCAAAAGCAGTTGACGCCAAACCGGCTGGTAGCCCTCCGGCTCCGAAGCCTTATTCTGGTATTGTGCCACTGAGTGAGGATGAAATACTGCTGAGCCCGGGAGATGCCATCCAGGTACAGGTTGAGAATCACCCCACACTTGATGGGAACTTCGTAATACCGGGCGTTGGTAAGCTCCTCCTGCCTGAGGCTGGCGAAATCACTGTTGCCGGGCTAACGGTAAAGCAGTTCCGTGATAAGCTTCAGGCGGAACTGGAAAAGAGCCTGAACAATGTCTATGTCCGCGTGCTTCTTAAAGAGGTCCATTCGCGTCACGCGTCTATTGTAGGCATGGTCCTACATCCTGGCAGTGTCGACATGGCTACAAGTCAATATCACCTTCTTGATCTCATTGACATGGCAGGCGGCCTCATCACACCCGTAAACCGTGCAGCGCCGAAAATGTCAGACTATGTCGCGGCACTGTATCGCAAAAAGCAGATGATGCCTGTCGATTTAGAGCAGGCTTATAAGAAACCAACGGGACCTCAGAACACACTGATAGAGCCAGATGACCGGCTCATCATTGAACTGCCGCCAACAGCGATTCACGAAATACATGTCATCGGTCAGATACCCAAACAAGGTGCGTACCCGCTGCTTGATAGCACGACGGTTCTAAGCATTTTTGGTCAGTGCGGATATCCCGTTATGACAGCTGGACTTTCGAAATCATATGTGTTGCGTGGCGCAGAAGAGGTTCCATTAAATCTACGACCGATCTTATCGGGTCAGTCAGACCCGCCTGTCAGTACATTTAAGTTTCAAGATGGAGACATTCTGTACATTCCACAGGTCAAAGACACCTATATGGTGTGGGGCCAGGTCGGAAAACAGGGTAACTATCCCTTTCCTGAAGCTGGCGGACCCAAGCTGATGCTCCTCGATGCAATTCAAGGAGCTGGCGAATCACCACAAGGTGAGTTCCGAAAGGTACACCTTATTCGCACTATCAATGGCAAACAGGTAGACAAGACGATAAACGTTGACAAGATGATCAAGAAGGGCATTATGACCTTTAACGAGCCCATCCAGGCTAACGATATCATCTTCGTTCCGCCAAAGACCAAAAAGTGGACTCCAACGATGCAGGACTTTATGCAACCACTCTACTTCCTTGGATACCTGGGATTACGCCCATTCTGAGATGTCCTACCTCGTAAGATATGAAGGGCTGCATGGACGCATTTGCGCCAATACAGCCCTTTTTCTTTTAAATACTGTATCAAGTGTTCGATTCATAATTTCAAAATCATTCAAACTGTGTAACAATAAAATAGAATGCTACGCATGTGCCTCAGGTACGAGCAGCATCAACATCACTCCGACTTGGCCGAAACCTGGCTAAGCGGCATCTTCGGTTTTATCACAGTGGTTTTGCAGCGGTTTTACGTGACGGATGTGTAAGGCACCGTTACAAAGCGCTTCGATTAATGGAGCGTAAACCGTATTCGGATGTGTAAGGCACCGAATCGCAGCACGGCTTTGATAAGGGAGTTATCTGATGTCTGGTACGAAACTTTCGGGGTGGAGCAACGTTCTGCAGGAAACTGTAGTTGCTCTTGTCCTCGCAATGATGGTCGTTGTACTGTTTATAGCAACGCCCCTCGATGTTCGCAGCTATGGAACGGTTGCGATTGTATCCGAGGCGTTTGCAGCAGTACTAATACTTGCTGTGATCTTTCGGCGTAATCTCGATTTCAAGCGTGAATCGGTGGCGAAGTTCTTCAAGACTGGCGCGAATGTTCCTATTTTGATATTCGCGGCGGTTATTGGTGTGTCGTTAGCGAGTTCAACACACTTCCTGTTTAGCGTACAGGAAGTTTTGCGCATTGGAACAGGGATGGTCGTCTATTTTGTAATGGTGTATCAGTTCAGACGTTCTGAACAGATAACGAAGGTCGTCGATCTAATCGTAGTGATCGCGATGGTAACATCCTTTATCTCTTTCGCGCAATACGGCGCGGCGCCGACATCAACTGGCTTCGCGACGGGATTGTTTAGTGATCACCAGCTGCTGGGATCGTTTCTCCTGCTCCTACTGCCATTCGTAGCTGTGGCCGCTATGATGGAGCGCACGTCAAACCGACAGCTCATGGCTCAAATATCGGTCGTGGTAACAGTCGTTGCACTCTTAATATCTCAGGCTAGATCGGCCTGGATTGGTACTGCTGTCGGAATTGCCGTGCTCGCGGTCGTATCTTTTTGGTCTGCCGCGCGCCGAAGCGAAGCCGCAAGAAGCAAGCAACAGATGGTCATGCCAGTGATGCTCCTTGTTGTGTCCCTCGGATTCTTCGCGCTTGTTTCCCCCGAAGCTGGTAACATAGGCGAACGAATGCGGACCACAATTAATCCGTCAAGTGAGACGGCTGTCGAGTACCGCCAAAAACTAGCTGCCGGCGCAATTGCGATGATCAAGCAGCGCCCTTTGACTGGGCAGGGAATTGGCCTGTATCCACTCTATCAGCAGCAGTTTACGGGAAGCGGACTTAAGGTCTGGCTGTTTCACGACAAGAACGGCAATTACGGTCACCACGGACTGGGTGAAACCGCACACAACCTGTATCTGCAGACCGCAGCCGAGCTAGGCATTCCGGGCTTGCTAGCATTTGTGGCAATCCCATTGAGCTTCGTAATCTGTGGACTTGTACGCTTGCGAACGATGGACGCTGGCGTAAGAAGAAATGTTTTGATGGCGTCAATCTGCGCTATCATCGCGTTCTCCGTTGACGCTGCAGCCAGTCCGTCCTGGCAGTATCCTCAGGTATCGATGTTTATGTGGTTGGTTCTCGGCCTGGGTGTGAGCATGCTTCGTCCACGACACCGCCGTTACTCGCTCCATCGTGAGATGGAAGAGATGCAGCGACTAGACGCACCGACGTTTAGCCGCAACATCTTGCGGCTCGGAACCGCTTGCGCTGCGGTCGTGGTCGTGTTGCTTGCTATGCAGTCAGCCGTTTATGCAGGAGGCGGAGGTTATATTACTCCGAAGTCTGCAGACATTGAACCGAAAAAAGCCACGATCTTCACATTCGACTCGCAGTCGTATACCTTGACCGTTACTTTTAGTGATAACTCAATCGTAGACGAGACCAACAATGCCGATACGACGTTCTCAATGACGACCCCATTTCTTGGGTCGCTCACTGGGAACACGTATAATGCATCTGGCAGCCCAGAAACTGTAGGGATTCTTGGTTCGTTTACGGCAGCCACAATCACTGTATCCAATGGCACCACGCTTACAGTAAGTCCGTAATCGAGTTGGAAGATTATACAATATGGGCTGGTTTGCCTCCGCAAGTAGAGTGCAGACCAGCCCGTATTACTGTCTGAATATAAGGGTTTTGCATCTGTATGAAGGTAGCCATAATCCATGATTTTCTGGTTCAGTTGGGCGGCGCTGAGAAGGTAGTAGAAGTGCTACATGGGATGTATCCTGACGCGCCCATCTATACGTCTATTTATGATGTTCATGGCATGCCAGCGGAATATCGTAAATGGGACATCAGAACGACCTTTTTGCAAAGGCTTCCAAGAAAAAAACTGACGCACCGCCTGGCTCTCTTGCTTTATCCGATGGCGTTCGAATCCCTCGATTTAAGTGGGTTTGACGTCGTGATATCATCATCTTCTTCATTTGCCAAAGGTGTAATTACGCAGCCCTTTACGGCGCACATATGTTATTGCCATGCGCCTATGCGCTTTGCGTGGACAACACGGAAGTATCTTGAGAACGAACGAGTTTCAAGAATTGCACGTGCGGTGCTAACCCCTGGAACTCACTACCTTCGACAGTGGGATGCTGTGGCCTCGTTGCGTGTGGATAAGTTTATTGCCAACTCGTCAACCGTTGCCAGACGTATTTCAAAGTATTACCGAGCGGATGCTGAAATTGTCCATCCACCCGTAGATACGTCGCGGTTCTCAATCTCACCCGTCGTTGAAGACTATTATGTTATGGTTTCGCGTGCTGCACCATATAAGCGGCTTGATCTGGCCATTGACGCCTTTACACGTCTTGGCATTCCCTTGAAAATTGCAGGATCTGGCCGACAGATGCAGTCGCTAAAGTCACGTGCTGGCTCCAACGTGGAGTTTCTCGGGCGGGTCAGTGATGCGGATTTGCCCGGTCTATTGGCGCGTGCACGTGGTTATGTTATGCCCGGGGAAGAAGACTTCGGAATAGCTCCTGTTGAAGCAAATGCTTGCGGTCGGCCTGTTGTAGCCTACGGAGCCGGAGGCGCACTAGATTCGCAGTGCGATGGGCAAACAGGCATACTCTTTTCCCACCAGACAGTTGATTCGCTTTGTGAGGCTGTGTTGAAGTGCCAGGAGTTAGAGGTAGATCCGAGTGCTATTCGTGACCACGCGTTAACTTTTGATACAGAGGTGTTTCGTAGTAAGATCCAGAAGATCGTTGCTGATGAGGTCGCCCACATTACACGTTAGGGCATTGTAGGGCATTTGTGTTAGTACGAAACCGGCAAGCTGCGGGCAACAGAGTTGGCTAGTCGGCATCCCAGAAGATCTACTCTTCCATCATATGAAATGAGAAAAGCGCCAGGGAGTAGTCAACTCCCTGGCGCCCTTAACAACAGTTAGATTTTAATGTGTCTTCTCGTATTTACTTGCAGAATGGGCCGCTATTGTTATTGCCCCATCCGCCCCAACCGCCGCCACCCCAACCGCCATTATTGCCATTGCCCCAGTTGTTACTGCTGGAATAGCAAGTGTTGATTTGGTTGAGTGCAGTGCAGATGTCATCACCTGAGCAGTGCGGCACGTTCGGTATGCACTTGTCACCGTTGAGGTAGCAATGAGCAGCATTGAGCACCTGGTTTACAGTGCAGCCCTGGAACTTACCCCACTGGCATTTCAGGTTCTTGAACCCGGATTTAAAGATACCCGCATCCGAGAAAGAGCAGTTCAACTGGCAAGCAAGCGCCTCACAGGCTAACTGGCCGTCCCGACAGTTTGTTGGGTTTACTCGGCAACCCGAAGGGTACGAGTCATTACGTCCGTTGCAATTGTTGACATAGCACTCTACCGAACGAGGATTGTCGAACACGCATTTACTCTTGTCGTGGCCCACAGTGCAGTCGTTTTTCGGATAAACTTTCTTCCAGTTATTCCACAGGCAGCCAGAGTTGCTGCCGTTGCAGCTCCAGTTCCACGAGTTGCACCAATCACCAGTGCAAAGTGTCGTGTATCCTGGACAGTTATTAGACTTTGCTGCGGTGAAATCAGCACCTGTAACATTGGCTGTATGTGTTGTGGTAGAGATGGTTGCCGGTCCAGCAACGGTAACTCCAGTCGGCAGTGTACCAGCTTCGATCTGAACGGTATACGTTGTATTAGGCAACAGGCCTGTTGCCGTGTACTGTCCAGCAGCATTTGTGTAAGCAATGCCAACTACGGTACCAGCAGAATTGAGGATAAATACCTCAACGTTCGCACCAACTCCGGTTTCGCCCGGATTTCCGGCAACGCCATTGCCAGCAGTGTTAGCATATACTGTGCCGCTGATGCTTACGGTTGTCGGGGTGGTCGTGCCGCCTGTACCGGTGTTGGCGCCAGCCGAGCCACCGCCCACTGGTGTATAGGTGTACGTAACGGTTATGGTCACGCCCGCCTGTTGGGTCACATTGAAAAGAATGTTGCCGCCCGAATCAACTTCGCTCGAGATGCCAGTTCCAACTGCAGCGAAGGCCACTGTGCCTGTACCCTGGTAGGCAGCCAATGCAGCGCCTGTAATTGTCGTGGAAGTCGTGGTACTTTGCGCAGTCAGTGGGCCCTGGGAGATTGTCGCGCCGGTACCGGAAACTGTTAGGGCACCGGTTGGGTTCCCGCTGGTATCTTTGGAACCTCCAATTAGATCAGGCCCCTTGCCGTTAAGAGTCGTTACGCCATCCGGCAACGTGACTGCAACGCTTACGCTGTCGTCGATGTAAACATACTCGGTACTGGTGTCCTGATTGACGATAGAAAGCGATTGGAACGTCGTCCAGTTCGACGCAACCGTTACCGATTGCAGTGTTCCCAGCGTGGTGTTAAATTGCGGAACTGTAACTGTTTGCGTCCAGTCAGTTGTTGTCAACGGAACGGCCGTTGAAGATTGCTGCAGCGTGGTGGTTTGTGCATGTCCGACTGTCGTTGCCGCAACGCATATTAACGCGATTGCAGCAGACACCACCGAGCGCAGCGAGATGAAACTGTGTTTCACTTCTGCATCCTTTCGAAACCTGGTGATATGGTGCTTTAGAATCGCGGACGGGGCGACGGACCAACAGGGGACATTTTTAATTATCAAGCAATCAAACCTAATATACACACCAATTCGTGTATATTACATATATCTGCTGCATGGCAGATACTATAATCTTACCACAAGCCTCTCAAGAGTCAATCACTAGAACCGCACAACTCAATTTTTTTATCGAAGGGTATAAACGATTGATCTTGTTTTTGGTGTCCGTCTTCGCTTTCTAGACAGAGCCCATGATCCGGTAAGCGATATTGAAATTAGCCATGCCCAATTAGCAGGTTCCGGAACGGTTATGTAGTTATAAGTAATCGTAAGCGTTCCGTAAATATAGGTGTTGGTGGGATGGCTGACCGTTCCAGAAGTCGTAATGCTGTTCAACGATTGGCCATCAATTTGGAAGTTAACAGTCCCTGTACCGGTATATGTAGCCAGGTTCGCCGTTGTGAAAACCGTTCCGTTTCCGTTTGTGCCTGGAACATTGGTGCTGCTATCAGTGGCTGTGGTGGTAACTGTTTGCGTTCCTGTATCGACGGTGACCGGATGGGCTGGAGTACCGTATGCAATTGTAATTGTGTTCGTGTTCGTGGTGATTAACTGAGTATGAGATGGATCGTAAAGATGAAAATCCGCTTCCAGAGTTCCATTAGCCGAACCATTTGTTATGTTAAAGCGATAAACCTGTTCTATATTGCCAGTGAACGTAATGTTCATTGACGTTAGGTGGGTGCTAACGCCAGGGCTATACTGGGCGATGCTTATTAAGTCGCCCGTAAAGTTTGTTTTATAGTTGGTATCCGCCGCACCCCAGTTAACGGTATCGACAACGGAGCCAGTCCGCTGTGCTTCAACGGCTGCTGGCATGCAGAGTCCAACGACAACAGCGACAATTGCCGTTGCGAAAGACAGTCCCTTTTTAGTAACCGGGAACAAACAGCGCAAAATGCCCCCTCCGAAATGAAACCATAGTGTGTAGACACAGACCGGCACTAAGCTTCACCGTCAGGGACGAAGTTTAAACTTACTGGGTAACAGGATAATCAGATACGAGCGATTCAAAGGCTAAACTCTTGTAAAGTCAACGCCTATGCATCATCAGCGGGGATGAAACGGAAAGGTACAAAACATACGCGACACGGTGGTACGTAGAGCTATCCTGCATTGATAGCGCT
>CAIXIX010000220.1 GCA_903919615.1 uncultured Chthonomonas sp. | reverse complement strand
TCGCAGCCGCGACTGGCGGATAAACCGTCATTGTCCCCGTCGATCTCGGGTTCCGGCATTGGTGTCGCCGAAGCACCAAGGAAGATCTCAGGACTTGGCCTGGCGCTTGGTGTTGATAGCCGCGTCCAAGCACCGGCGTTTCCAGCGCCAGATGGACACTTGATCGTAACCGCACGCCACTCGGTTTTGCACGTTCCACCGGGCAGTTTGGTGGAGTTCAGGCCGCAACTGAACAGACCAGACTATGCTCCACAGATGCTGCACCTCGTCGTCAAACACGCGATCCTGCAAACAAAAGATGTGTTCCTTGGCAGGACGAACAAGCCGTTGCCAGCGTTTGTTGTGGATGCGCCGACCTCCAGTAATCGCACTACACTTGTAAGCATCGTGGCGGAGGATGTCAACCAACGATTGATCGAACTAAGTAGTGCGACAATTGTATTAGCGCCGTCGGATGCTCCGAACTGTTTTGCGCTACAAGATGAGAAAGTACGTCTGACCGCGACAAAGGCACAAACGCCTAAAGCTGTTTACGCGTTCCTGGAAAATGAGTACCTGGGTTGCCTCAGAGTTAACCTTGAGGCGTTCTCAGTAGACGCTCGCCATCTTCCCATTGGTCAGCACAGGTTCTGGCTCATCACTGAGTCGTCGGACGGCGCTCTGCATCCGCCGACCGACAGTACCATCACGATCTTACCCAGGTTCAAGATGAGCAGTTTCGCGCAAGAGGGCACCTTCACGGTAGACGCCGATAAGCAGTCCATACCGGTTCACATCCACCGGGAAGCTGGAACAGGAGTGAACAAGAGCTATCTGTACGTTGCCGGAAACTTCATCGGTGAGAGTGAAAAGCCCGATTTTGAAATAGCTGTGCCAGTAACAGAAGTGAGTTCCGGTAATATCTCCATAGAGGCAGTTGGCGTCGGCAAAGATGGGTCGCTTTACCCCCCGGAAGCTATCCACGTCAATCTTAAGAACGTCTATACCGATAGCGCGGCTGCGAGCAGCAGAAGGTACAAGGACCTGCAAGGCGTTATCGCTCAGATTGGCGCAATTGACCAGGAAATCGAATACTGGTATACGCGAGCGTGCAATGAGCCGGACTTTATCACATTCACGTCCGGCAAGGAGATCGTGTTTTACGACGGTTTCTACCGAGTAGCAAGTGTCGCATATATCAACAGCATTACCGTGCCAGGGAAAGTCGGCGATTACCTGGGAAGATGCAGAGCCGCAATCATCAAACGCGCTCAACTGCGCCTGGAGATTGGTCGGCGGTACAAAGAGTTGGGAAAGGGCGATGCCGCGCGATCAAGTCTGCAGCAAGCCATTCAGGAGGCTGGTGAGGACAGCGGGATTGGAACCGCAGCGGCGCAGGAGTTGAGGGGGTTGTAGCAGGGCATATTGGGTGGAATGCCAGATTCTGATAGCGTTGCTGGCCATGTCCCATTCTATGTAGGAGCAAAGGCCATGACAAATGCTGAGGACGCTAGGAAAGCTGCAGGGCTATCTCTGGAGCAAGCGGCAAAGCGAGCACGTGTAGGTGCTCGGTACCTGAGGCAGTGCGAATTACATGGTGGTACGAGCTATGTGCTCGCACAAAGACTGGCATGGCTCTACGGCTGCCCAATCGACGTATTCCTTCACGGTAGCAAGCGAAACTGCAAAGGTAGCGAACGCAGTCCAAAGCCACAGTGACTGCACATTTGAACTTATTGCCTATACCCCGCGTCATTAGTGTCGAATGAACCTGGATAGATTACTTCGTTAAATTCGTTTCTTTCGTCTGCCGTTGCATCATCTTCGCCTACACGGTTGAACTTCCTGCCATCGATATCGGAACTGACTAAGTTGAGTTGTGGCAACTACCACATTTTGGGTACAGCCTGAGACATTCCGTTGAGCACCCATTGGTACCTCACATTTGACAATTATGGCAATATGGTTTATAATAGACACTGTCATATAGTTATTCGGGAGGTGATATGGAACCAGCTTCGAAGTCTGTGTCAGTGCAGTTTGTTAGGCAATATACGATCACGGAACACATATGCCCGGTTTGTGGTACGCCCTTCAGTGGGCCAAAGCTCCGCGTCTATTGCACGCCTGAGTGCGTGCGTAAAGCTGCCTGGGCACGGCATGGGGCTGAGTGGAATGAGACTCGCAAAGCGAAGCGCCATGAATCGCGAAGTCATTTGAGCCAAGGTGATAATTCATAAAGGAGAGAGTTCCGGTGGTAACACAAGCAAGACGAAGAACATCGTTGCAGAGCACTACGCGGTACGCCGTCTATCTTCGATGTAGCAGTGACGAGCAGGCGGATAAGGAATACAGCACAATTGACACGCAGCGGGAGCTTACGGAGCAGTATGTCCGTGAACATCGAGGCGTAATCACCAAGGTTTATAGCGACGAGGGGCGCAGTGGGACAAATTTGCAGCGCCCTGGCTGGAAAGACCTGCTATGTGATGCCGAATCTGGCCGGTTCGACGCAGTTGTCGTGACTTATATGAGCCGCCTTGCAAGAGGACCGAAGTATTATGTTGCTGAGCACCTGTTAGAAGCGTGCCATGTTCGAATCGAGACTGTCAAAGAGTTTTTTGGCGACGATATGCCCGGATACATGAACAAACAGATAACGCAGTTCATGGATGGTATGTATTGTAAACAGGTGTCTCAATTTACGCGGACTAAAATGGAACAAATGGCTGCTAACGGATATTTCTGCGGTGGCATGCCTCCGTTTGGCTACACAAAAGAGGTTATCGATGGAGCTGCAGCCGGTAAGGGTAAAGAGCCACCTAAGCGGTTGATACCCGAGCCTGCCGAGGCAGAGGTTGTACGTGAGGCCTTTGAGCTCTTCACGGCTTCGCGGTCGCTTTCCAGTGTCAGGGATTTACTAAATAGTAAGACGACTCGAAAGTGGAACACAGATCGTGCGAAGTACCTACTGCGGAATGAGGTCTATCTTGGGATTCTCGCATTTGGCGATTGGCGTAACGAGGATGCCTATGAACCAATCGTTGACCGGGAGCTTTGGGACGCTGTCAATGAAGTGTTGGCTTCACATAAGACAGTTCGACCCGCTCGTACTACTGAATACGCTTTCTACTTACGGGGGCGGCTCACGTGTCCGCACTGCGGCTGCATATACACGCCGTATCCCTGCAAGAGCGGAACGGTACTTTATTACGCATGTATTAACGGAATGAAGAAGCGGTCGATCTGCCCAGTGATGCGGATAAACGTAAAGGCACTTCATTATTCCATTCTGCGAGAAATAGAACGAGCAGCCAGGCACAACACAGTAATGCGCCGAATAATTTCCGACTCCGGTGGATGGCAGACAATTGGGGATGATACCCGAGCAATTCGGGGCCAACTGGGAAAGAAGAAGCAGTTGTTGGGTGTTCAGGTTGGCAACATAGCTAATGCGATAGCCATGGGCGGCGATATGGCTGGCCTTGTTGGGAAGATGAAGAAGCTCGAACAGGAGTTGGCTCAGGTGGATCAGGACATAAAAAGAACCGATGCTAAGATTCACCAAGCCACGATAAAACGGCCGGTCGCCATGGATGTGCAAAACTCGTGGAGTGAGCTTTTGGACCTGTGGCCCGAATTAACAGAACTGGAACGTGAAGAGGCACTCGGATCGGTCGTTCAGAAAGTCGAGGTAACGACAAAGAACCTCGTTCATCTGGAATTGTCGCCAATTGCAGAATTCCGAGGTTCAAAGTTCGTGACAACACCGAAAAGGGAGCGGGGATCAGACTCGAACTGATGACCTTCGGGTTATGAGCCCGACGAGCTACCGGACTGCTCCACCCCGCAACGTTTAACAGGCTTAATGTACCTCAGTTGTTGCGGGATGTCAAGGAAATAAAGCGTGTCCGACGATTACCGCGGTCCACCCGTGACCTGACGGATGAAGTCAACCTCTGCTTTGATGTACGGCTCCCCGTTCGTGCGGAAGATATCGTGGAACCAAACAGGCGGCTCAGCGGTGTACTGCTTGTCCCAGGAGTCCCACGGATAGATGGTCTGCGTCTTTCCGCTCACGAAGCCCCAATTGTAGGCTGCAACATGTGCGTCTTTCATGACCTTTAGGTTCGGATTAAATGTGCTGCCCTGCGGCCTCGCCATATACTCGGTGCAGAGAATAGGGCGGCCAAGTGGTTTAAGCTGCGCAATCTTGGCGGATAGCTCCTCGGGTTTGCCGTAGTCATGGAATGAGATGACATCCGAATTATCCAGGCAGAACTTCTGCATCTCGTTCAGCTTTGTGGCATCGTCCCAGTCTCCATACCATACGCCTGCGGTCAATGGCTGATCCGGATTGACCTCGCGAGCCCAAGCCCACGTTTTCTTAATCAGTTGCAGGGCACGCTGTGGTTTTTCGGGAAGTTCCAGTTTTCCATAGCTGCTGCCGTTCGAGTTGTCTGGTTCGTTAAACAGGTCCCAACAGTCGATGCGTTTGTCGTGGCGGAAGTGGTGAATCACACCCATCACGTAGTCCTTAAGGGAGTCGTGACGCGTGGGATCC
Organism: uncultured Chthonomonas sp.; assembly: GCA_903919615.1. GTDB lineage: Bacteria > Armatimonadota > Chthonomonadetes > Chthonomonadales > Chthonomonadaceae > CAIXIX01. The sequence continues at coordinate 3,485 of CAIXIX010000220.1, read as the reverse complement.
ATAAGGATCTTCTGACCTGGGCACTGCATCCAACCGGAGTTGTGCACATGTGGCTTTGGTTCACGCTGCTTGCCAGTCGATGGAAAGGGATCCCAGCAGCTATCGAAGATTACAAACATGACTCCGATATGATGCTTGTGCGCCACCTCCAGGAACTGATCCATACGGTGGAGGAACCCGTCCGGGTCCGACTGCCAGAGAAGGTCGTGAAGGAAGACACGGATCGAGTTGAAGCCGAGAGACTTTGCGAGCCCAAGCTCATGATCGATTGTTTTCAGGTCGAATGTATCCGGCTGCCACATCTCAATCTCGTTGATGGCATAGGCGGGCGAGAAGTTGCAGCCAACTAGCCAGCCATGCTTTTGTTCCCACTCGATTGCTTTATCTTTGCTCCAGACACCATGCGGGGCTGCTGAGTCTGCGTTTGCGCCGAACGCAGCGAGGGCGAGTATGGCTGTTAAGAGGCTAATTATGAAAATATTGGTCATTGGGTTTCCTGTTGATTTATTTCAAAAACAGCTCGATAACTGGGACAGTTACAGAGGGCTGTTTTACTGGCAACTCCAGGGTGAGCAGGGTTTTTTCGCGGACTTCGACACCTGCGCCGTAGCTCTCTTCGGGTATGGAAGTTCGCATCTTGACCTCAGAGGCATCGTTGAGAAGCTGAGCGTATTCGACGCGGTGAACCATGTTGGGAAGATGGATGTGGCGATAGGGCCAACTGAAGACATGCAGATATAGCCGGTTTGTAATCGGGTTGTAGGTATATCGGCAATCTTCCGGCGCACGGAACTCATCTGGCGCTTGCGTGCAGCCGTAAATAGATCTGCTGTGCCGCTTCATCCATTCGCCCATCCCTGCGAGCCGATCAAGGGCGCGACTGTCGAATTCGCCTCGACCTGTTGGGCCGACATTTAAGAGAAGATTTCCGCCTTTGCTTACCGAGTCGATGAGCATCTTAATCAGCACATCCAGGCTCTTCCAGCTCTCTTCGTCTCGATGGTATCCCCACGATCCACTGAAGGTCTGGCAAGCCTCCCATACTACGGGTTTGCCATCGACTTTAACCCAGCTTCGCGGCTGAAACTGCTCGGGAGTCTTGATGTCCTGATCTATCTCAAGCCTATCGTTTATAATGATGCCGGGCTGCAGGTCCCGCACCAGCTTGATGAGCTCTTCGCTCTGCCACACGTCTTTCCCCTTTCCGGGGAGTTTCTCAGTGGCGTTGATCGAGAAGTCGTACCAGAGGATATCGACCTTACCAAAGTCCGACATCAACTCTCGTGACTGGCCATGTAGATACTCAGAATATCTCTCCAGTTTGCGCCGCGAGTCTGCTGCAATATACTCAGAGTTGTCTCGCATGGGATGGCATATATCGGCCGTATAGTCGGGATGATGCCAATCTAACAGCGAATGGTAAAAGCCGACCTTCAGGTCCTTACCGCGGAAAGCGTCCACCATCGGACGGAGCAGATCCTTCCCGTAGGGAGTGTTGGTCGCTTTGTAGTCGGTAAGTGCGGTATCCCAAAGGCAGAAACCTTCGTGATGTTTCGTTGTAACAACGAAGTACTTCATCCCGGCTGCCGCCGCCGCATCGGCCCAGAGCTGAGGGTCGTATAGATCGGGATCGAAGTGCTTGAAGTACGTCTCGTAATCCGCAGTGCTGATGCGCTCATTTGATTTTACCCATTCATGGCGGGCAGGCAGAGCGTACAGTCCCCAGTGGATAAACATACCAAACCGATCGTGCACAAACCAGTCGGTATCGCCCGGCGTTGGGTCTGGCTTCAGTGTCATAACAGTGACCTCCGGATGTGGCTTCTGATGCCACCATTGTAGAGGAGCAAGAGGGTTTGGTCAAGGGAAAATTCATGTCAATTCGCTTCAATGTCGTGATCTTAAAGGAATACGCGGACCTTTCGAAGAACAGACCCGCGCGTGCGTTCTACTTGCATCAGGAGTGTTAGATGTTTCGAATAGATGCCGAAAAATCTGTATCGATGTGTGATGGCATAACGCGGCGAGATCTGCTTCATGCAGGTTCGCTTTCGCTTGCCTCCATGGGATTCGGCCTCTCGCTCTCCGAACTATTTGCTCTGCAAGCCGCTGGCGCTGCGACACCTGCCAAGGACATGAATTGTATATTTTTGTTCTTGATGGGTGCGCCCAGCCAGTTAGATACCTGGGACATGAAACCAGATGCGCCTCGCGAGATCCGAGGCCCGTTCAACCCTATTAACACGAATGTCGCGGGAATGCAGATTTCTGAGATCTTCCCGCGGATGTCGAAGCACGCCGACAAGTTTTCGATCGTACGGTCTGCGTATCACTCCTTCGCAGCCGTACACGACATCGGCCACCAGATCGTCCAAACAGGGCGTCCTTTCGCAGGTGGCCTTGAATATCCCAATTACGGCTGTGCGGTGCAGTTTTTAAAAGGTTCTCGCGGAGATGTTCCCGCACATGTTCTGATGCCGCGCCCGATCGGCGCGACCGGTGGCAATTTGCCACATGGGCAGACCGCTGGCTTTCTGGGCAAAAGTATGGATCCCTTTGTCCTGAATGCCGATCCATCCGCCAAGGATTTTCACGTTCCTGACCTACTGCCACCAGATTATGTTGGCGCCGGTCGCCTCGGCAGGCGTCAGCGGCTGCGCGACCAGATCGATGGATCGGTCAAGGCATTTGAGTCGAGTCCGGACGCAAAGTTGATGTCGGATAGTTTCCATCAGGCCTACACACTGATGTCGTCGGCGAAGGCTCGTGAGGCATTCGATCTCTCCGGGGAGCCTGCCGCGGTGCGGCAGAAGTACGGAATGAACAAGTTTGGTCAGTCGTGCCTGTTGGCGCGGCGGATGGTTGAGCGCGGCGTACGGTTCGTCACGATTAATATGTTCGAGACGGTGTTTAATGAGACCACCTGGGACATTCACGGGAGCGCTCCATTTACACCAATCGATGCTTATAGAAGCCTCTGCGGTCCGTGGTTCGATAACGGATACACGAGTCTAATTGAGGAGCTTGCTGAGCGTGGGCTCTACAAGAACACCATTGTCGTGGCTTCCGGCGAATTCGGCCGAACACCGAAGATTAACCCTGCCGGCGGGCGCGATCATTGGCCCGCATGCTGGAGTTTAATTATGGGTGGAGGCGGGATCAAAGGCGGCCATGTGGTGGGATCCTCGGATGCAATCGGCGGATATCCTGCTGATAGGCCGGTGTCCCCTGCGGATTTCGCAGCAACGCTGTACACCGCAATGGGCATAGATCCAAACACAACGCTCCCGGGTCCCGGCGGCCGCCCGGTTCCGCTCGCGGATTATTCGGCGCAGCCGATAGCTGAGCTACTGTAAGCTATTCCTCCCTCTCCCACGCTTGCCTCTTTCCGCTTGACCCACCAGCAAGCTGGTGCGCGGCAGAGAACACGGGAGAGAGAGGAAATAGTTTTGCTTACTACGGCCGACGCGCGTCGTAATTACCTG
>CAIXIX010000219.1 GCA_903919615.1 uncultured Chthonomonas sp. | reverse complement strand
TGCTTGTTCTCCGTGCGATCAGCGCCGCGAGCTTGCCGGCAGCCAACTCGTACTCATCCAGTACCAGAACTCCTTTAGCTTGGAAGCCGCCGATCGGGTGCGAATCCATCCGCTGCGGCGTCCATAACGGATTACGATACATGTAAACGACATCTATCTTCAGCGAATCCGTGTTCCCCATTGTGCCCCTATATCGCAGGTGCCAGGTGCCTCCAGCGTGTTCGGAGGGAACCTTCTGCACCGACAGCCCCTCCAGCCGGCACATTTCCATAATGGCCGACTCCAAAAGCGGACGCTCTGCCATCATCGTTCCACGTTCAGTGGCGCCAATGTAGTTTAGGTCGATATCTACGGAGAGGCGTGGAACGTCGAACAGAAACATATTAAGCGCTGTTCCCCCTTTAAGCGCCAGCTTGCCTTTAAGCACCGGATGTCGGTTGAACGCCTCGAGCAGGGCCAGAAGATATGCGACTTTCTCTAACGGCCCGGTGGCAAATCCTGTTGCTGTGGCCTCGGCGACCAGCCTTTCACGCGAAAGGTTCATCGGGCTCCTCCCAGGTTCGCAGAACGATTCGCTCGGGTACCACCAGGTTCCACTCTTTTGAGAGGCGGCCGCGCTCATTTCGCGTGCGACCGAGGTAATGTGGCTGATGCGGTTTGCGGGACCGTAGCGTATCCAACTGTTCCTCCCCTACCATCCAACGCTGCTGCAGTTGCTGCAAGAAATATCCCACGGTCGCAATCGTTGTTGCGTTTTCGAGAGCCAACGCGTATCGCACAACCAGATCGAGGTCTAAATATGGGACCGATTCATATGACCGCCATACCTCCTCCCAATCACCGCCGAGCTTTGGTCTATCCAGGCAGTCGACAAGAGTACGTTCCAGCGATGTGACGCTCAGGTACTGATTCTGCCTCTCCTGCCGTACCACACCTAGTGCCAACTCATCCGCTAAACGAAGAGCAAGTGGCGGCAGAACCGTGCGGTATATGACGCCTTGATACGCAAACGGACCTGCCAGGGGCCGCTGTGTTATTACGATGCGTTCCTCGCGGAGCGAGTGGGCCACTCCATGAAACGTCAGCGCCGAGTGATAGCCGATGACGGCGTCCGGCCTGAGGCAAGCGGCGACCAGATAACTGTCGACGGGATACGTCTTCGCGACGGCTCCGAGCGGCACGGCGGCATAGAGCCCGGCTCGTATTAGTGCGAGCTTGCCTCCGCGATGGTGGTACACCAGCAAACGGTGTCGGCTGTTCTTGTCAGTTGTGCCGCGACTTTCCAGAAACCGGTCGAACTCGTCAACCGTAAAAACAGGATGCGTGGCAAAGAAAGATTGTGTGTCCATTTCACCCATTGTTGACAAAACACGGAATAGAGGTACACATTATGTACCCAAATTGCAGATTTTGTCAACTATTACCGCAAAACCCCATCGCAATCCCAAAGTCTTAATGTGCTAAGGTTCTCGTACACGTCGCAAGAGCCTGCCCCGAACGCGCAGCGGAGGGGGCGTAAAGGGCATAACTGGCTCACCACGCCAGCACCAGTTAATTCCCAAACTCAGTATGGCGTGCCCGTGTTCTCTGCCAAGTCCTCTGCGGCCGCCGAGCGGTTAGCGAGGATTCATCGCAATGAACCCACCGCTCATCCCTCTCCGCTCCCTCACTCCCTCACTCCCTCACTAACTCGCTCACTGCCCGTGGTCCCCCTTCTGCCCGAAGGGCATCTGCTCTCAGACCCGGCATTCATGCCGTGGTTCG
>CAIXIX010000218.1 GCA_903919615.1 uncultured Chthonomonas sp. | reverse complement strand
CTTTGTCCATGCAAGCAGATTCGACATGGGCAACCAAAATGACTCTATTCTATTGCCGAGAAGTTGCAAAATTGTGCGGTACACGTGGCTCGTGGCGATTCACTATTTTCTGCGCGTTGCCTAAGCCCAAGGGCAAAGACTCGGCGCTGAATAGGCTGGGATGGTACGACGAGAACAGCGATCGCGAAACGCATCCCGTTAAACAACTCCAGCCCAACGCGTGGGGACTTTACGATATGCACGGCAACGTTTGGGAATGGTGTTACGATGCCTTTGCCGAGCTGACAGCCGATGAGACTGTCGATCCGTGCGAAATCGGCAATGACGCTGCAGACGGCGTGCTCCGCGGCGGCGGCTGGTACGACTTCGCCTGGTACTGCCGTTCCGCGTCCCGCAACAGGCTCGTGCCGTCTAGGCGCTTCAGGGACTTCGGCTTCCGCCTGCTCACCGGTCAACCGCCGGAGGCGGAATGGCAGCGCAGCGCCACAGCCAGCGCGGAGCGCGTGCCGAGGGACGAGGCGGCTGAAGGCGCGAAGCGTGCTTCGGCGGGTCGAATGCGGAAACCGTGATGCCATTCCTGTTTTTCTGGATACCTGCCGCCAACGGTGAAAACGAGACTGCGCGGCTGAATGAAGCAGTACGGTCTCATCGGGTAGTTGCCGTAGAGAAATACTTTTGGTCCGCTCCAAATCCCGGATGGACAATTTGTGTTGAATATATGGTGTGTCACCAGTGAATGAAAAGGAGCCAATCCGAGTTTTGGCCTCACCCTAAATCCCTCTCCGTGTTCTCTACCGCGCCGCGAAGCGGAGGCAAGCGGAAAGAGGCGCGCAAAACAGTACCCGTTTACAGGCTAATTCGCGCATGTAGAGGGACTTCCCAGGCCTGCCGGATGTTGGCGTTCATGTGCGAAGATCTCCTGTTTGTGGGTAGGGAAAAAAGGGGATAGTGAATACGGGACGAGTAATTGCGTTCGTTCGAGGGGTTCATGCCCGCCGACAACCCGGACAGGGACAAGCCACTGTCCCTACACGATTTTGTGTCTGCCTGAAGGTCGAAGCAAGCGCGAGCGGCTACTTCGCAATCAAGTTCAGAAGCTTCTTCCACCTGCTTTGCGGATTGTTTTCAATAGCGCCAACTTTCGCCATGTCCGGATAGTGGAGGGCAAGCGGTCTGGTTAAGATCACGGGTATTTGACGTTGGTGGCCACGTTCGATGATTAAATCCTGAACACGAGCGAATTCCTGGTAGTTACTTTCGTTGACCTGTACGTTATGAAGGTCCACCCGGCCGGTGCCGCCATCGTGCGTAGGATTAAATTGCACGCCTTCTGCTCCGAGATCAGCCGCCAGATCAACCATAGGCACGGCCTCGTGGAGATTGACCATATTGATGTTATTGGCGATTTCAAAGTGCTGCCCGTCTTTTTTGTTCTTTGCGAACTCCTTGATGTTAGCGATAACGCGATCAAACGCCGGAAGTCTTCGAACTTTGATGTAAGTTTCGTGAGTTACCGCATCGATCGAAAAGAAGAGCCGGCTATCCGGGCAGGCGTCGATAAATCTTGTCTGTTGGGGAGTGTTGAACACTATCGCATTGGAGTACGCGCTAAAGTGGCACTGATGCTTATACTGTTCAAATCCTAGCGTTTCGAGGACTTCGAATACTCGATCTTTCCAGAACAGCTCCGATAACCCCTGGATGCGCAGATCCGTCAGGGTAGGCATCAAGAAGCTTAGCTTCTTCGCTATCTCTAGCGTTATATCAACATCGGCAATAAAATCAGGTATCGATCGCGGGCACATGAAGCAGGCAGTTTCGGGTGTGGGTGATGTCCCACCGATGTTACAGTGGGTATTCGGCAGATCTAGCTCAATCTGGGTTGGATAGGCTGGCTCAAAGGTAACTGGCTGATTGACGCGTGGTTTGCAAAGAAACGGACAGCCGCCCCAGCCCGTGCACATTTCGTGCAACTCGCCAGCCTCTGTCGCCCTTCGGATGAGTTTCGCCGCATTAGACTCCCAGATATCTGAAAATGAAGATTTCATCAGATTGCCGAGCGTGCCGGATTGGAAGCAGCACATTGTCACTTCTCCGCTCGCTGCGACCTTAATCTTATTGAACGGCAAGTCACAAAACGTGTTAACACTGCTGGACAAGGTGTGCCTCCTGCAGAAAGAGGGGAGTTTAATTCGACGGCGACGATAGTAGAATTTACCTGGATCGGGGTTCCTGTGTGTGAGCGTAGATCTAAAAGGCACAATCGCAATACGATTAGGCTTTATTACGCCAGTGGACTTATTATCCGCTAGCACTTTTACAGTACCACAGAAATTGTCACGCAGCACCGCACGCCTTCCATTCTTGAGAGACAACGGTCTTAAGCGCCCCACGGTGAACCGTCATGTCCGGAGCATAGCATGCCGATGTCGGCAACTTCGCCGTCCCCGTGAGTTTCCCAGGACTCATACTGCTCGTGCTTTGTAACCCGGATTTCTGTTCCATCTTCAAAGGTGACTACTAGCGTTCCGTCGCGGAAAGCTGTTAACGTAGCGAGATTACGATGCAGCAGTGACAACAGGTTTGCTGCAGTGGTGCTTTTCTCTGGGTCCATAAATTCGATACCAGACCCGGTATGCAGTGTCAACGGCATTCCGATGATGACGATCATCGAGCCGCCGCGCCCCGCCATCTGGAGGATTACCTGGAAACTGAAGTTAAGGCTGTCTAACGTGAAGTCTGTCAGGTCCCAGACGCGGCGGTCTGGGTATTCTGTCATGAGGGATGGCATGCGGCGCTCCGGTCTAACGATTACGATTTTTGAATATGCTGACAATCCGAGTTCTGGCGACATCCTAAATTCTTCTCCTGAGGATGCAGAACTGACTCTTCAGCGCGAATTGGACCACGATAGGCGCCGCAAAGGTCGGCCGTGTTTTCACTCGTGCGCTTTTGCAGAGCTCAGAGTAACGCCAGCACGGCTTTCAAAGCAACAGCCACTCTGGATATATCAAGCGGGTCCAGGGTCCCAATCTTATGTAAAAGCCGAGCCTTGCTGACTGTCTGTATCTGCTCGCACTTAGCAAATGATACAGCCGAGAGGTTGTTTGACGCTGACGGCTCTATGGCTACATGCGCCGAGATGTTACGGCCACTTGTCGATATCGCTACGACAATGGTTAATGGATAGTTTGGGTTGGCGCTGGCAGCATTTTCCTGCACAACGAGCGCCGGCCGACGTCCCGCCTGTTCCGATCCTCTGGCCGGGTTCCAGTCTAGCCAGTAGAGTTCGCCTCGCCGAACAATCAGGTTATTCGCGTTCTGAGCCAAGCATCACCTCCGCCTGGGCATGGACCGCATATTCGATGTCGCACATTTCGCTGTCCGTTCCGAGCTCCGTGTACTCATCAAAACGGTACTGCTCGCGTGCATCACGAATCGTATTTGTAAGGCTCTCCTGAACAACCACATTCAGGCTGACGGACCGTTTTTTTGCAATCGCCTGTGCAGATGCGTACAGCTCAGACGGCAGCCTAACCGTTAGAGTTTTGCTCCGTAGGGTCTTCTCATGCATCCTGCTTCTCCCCTGTTCTCGGCTGCGAACTGGTTGTTGGCGCGCCACGATGTAAGTGCTATCCGTTACATATTACCATTACCCATGCTAAAGTGATTACATATTTGTAATTGATTGATGATCACAGAGAACGCTGCCATTCGGGAAATCGAGATGCGTCAGAGAGCGAGGAATAGGTTATCTCACCGCTTGCCTCCCTCGCACGCTCTAACAATGTATCATATCTTTGGTAACGATGGAGGCACTCCAGGATAGCCCTGTTTCGTGGGTTTTATGTGTGATTCGTTATCGGCATGCGTGACGGGACCCTCACCTAACCTACCCTTACCGCTTGGGTCCCTCCTTCGTCGGGCGCGGTAGGGAACCCTCTTTTCCGCTCGTACCTCGCAGGGAGAGGGACCACCGCGCGCGCCTCCGGAACATGGCCGAGATATGATACATAGTTAGCGCACGCTCGGGCGCGGGAGGAGACCACGGTGACCCGGTGTTAGGACGAAAATTGCGGCTGCCGGATGTCGATGTATTGCTATCCGATAGGACAGGTCCACTATCTGTTTTCGGAGATTCGCTCCCCTCCCTTACCCTCCCCTGATTCGCTCGTTCCTCACAGGGGAGGGATTCAAATCCACGCCTTCAGATGAGGAGGGTGCTGTAGCCTCTTGACACCGTGAAAATAGTGTGTTAATGTATTAGCAGCATGCTAAAGGATTAACACTTGATGAGTTTTTCAGACAAACTGGGCCGCCGGGAGCGGCAGGTGCTTGAGACCGTGTATCGGCTTGGATCTGCCTCCGTCAACGACGTGTTGGCGGAGCTTCCGGACCCGCCCGGTTACTCGGCGATTCGAACTTTTCTGCGCATTCTGGAAGAGAAGGGCCATCTTACCCATACCCAGGATGGCGCGAAATACGTCTATCATCCAACGAAGCCTCGCGTACCGGTGGCGCGTGAGGCTCTTTATAAACTGATGGAGACCTTTTTCTCAGGTCGCCCTGATCAGATCGTGAGCACGCTGCTCAACGATCAGGAGCGAAAACTGAGCGATGAGGACCTGGATCATCTGGCTGCGATCATCGAAGAGGCGCGTCAGAGAGGGAATGGATCATGAACCTGGCACTCGAACTTATTGTCCGCGGCGCCGTGCTCTGTTCGCTGGTTGCCCTGAGCCTGGCGTGCCTAAGCAAATCGGCCGCAGCGTACAGGCACCTCGTCTGTGTTCTGGCGCTGCTTGTTTTCCCTCTGTTGCCATTCCGCTTCGCGCCGACCCTGCACATTTTGCCTGCGCGGTCTTCAGCGACGGCGCACGTGCAGCAGCCGATTGTTGAGGCTGGCCCAACGGATCAGAGCCCGGCATCTCAGAGCGCGCCAACGTTCTCGCCAGAACCGAAGCTGATCTCGATCCCCCCCTCACCCCGACCCTCTCCCACGCAAGCGGGGCGAGGGAGGAGCGTGCGCACCGACACCAGACTCCGTGCGATCTGCGCAAAATTTGGCCTGTCAGGTAGTAACTCCGCAATGGTCCTTGTATTAATTTGGCTAATCGGAGCGGGGATATTGCTCCTTCGCCTCGTCGTTGCCCTGGTTCGCCTGCATCAACTCAAGCGTGGGAGCCGTCCCGCCATCGTCCAGGAAGTCTCAGTACGTATATCAGGCCAGGTGCAGACACCGGTTACGTGGGGCATCCGAAACCCCGTGATTGTTTTGCCAGCGTCGCTGGAAGCGATCGATAGCGCTGCCTGTGCAAGCGCACTGCGGCACGAGGAGGCGCACATCGCTCGCTGGGACTGGGCCTGGAACCTTTTGGCGGAGCTTGTATGCATCGCTTGCTGGTTTCAGCCGGGCGTATGGTGGCTGCGCAAGCGGATGAGACTCGAAAGTGAGACAGCATGTGACGAGCGAGCGGTTCTGTCCGGGATCTCCGGTGTAGACTATGCATCCCATCTTGTTTCGATTGGGCGCGCTGCAGCGGCTTCCACGGTCGCCTCGAGTATGCAGGGCAAGATGGAACAGCGCGTTCGGCATATTCTAAATCCGTCCGGCCTGAGACATACCCGGACAGGATCCCTGATCGCCTGCGCAGTTGCCGCGACCTTAGTCCTCTCTTTAGCAGGGCTCAGGGTATCTGCGAGACCCAATGGTGCTTTGCCACCTGCTGTTGATCCGACTGCGTCACCGGTGGCGTCCCCGAGCGTCCGCGCTGCTGCGGTAATTAACGACGGGACACACAGCAGAGGCGGACCCGTAAAGTCTTCCCTGCTCAATCGCGCTATATGGGGCAAGGGCAAGGATGGGCTGGAGCCGGGTTTCGTGATTACGGGAGGCACAAGCGGTACAGACTTCCGGGTAAACCAGCTATCGAAGGTGACCTACCAGGTGTTGGTGCGCAATTCATCGAACCGCAGCCAGACGTTCGCGGCCCAGTGTATCACTTCAGATGGTTTAGAGGTTCCGTACCTGATACCCTCTGCGGCACACAATGCGCCGGGAAATGGGATTGGTGAGAAGTATCGTGCGGAATGGGTTACTGCTCTGGAACTGGGCCTGTTTCCGGCCTTTCTCATGACCCTTGGTCCCGGTGAAACGGTTGTTGTTCCGGGGGACTTTGCACTCTCCATTGGCATTCCAGACGAGACGGCCTATCCACGGGTCGAACATCCTCAGCCTGGCGCAAACTGGATATTGCAGCCTGTTAGAATCCTGCGGCTTCCTGACCGTGAGATCGCTGAAGTGATGCACAGCAAGCCCTCGAAGGAGACGTTTTTCTCGCCGACGGGTGTCAAGGCCATTCGTAGTGCCTATGATGTACCGGCTCGCAACGGAGGTAGCCTGATCTATGCAGGATCTCAGGTGTTTGTTGGCACGAAGCAGCTTGCTGGGAATCCCGGTGTCACGGGAGCCACGTGGGGCAATGTGGACAAAGGTCTGCAATGCGGAATCCTATGGGCAGATAAGCGCCGGACATTTACACCTGGCGACAAAATAATGGCGCAGGTTTACTACCGCAACACAACTGACGTCGATATGAACATTCCCCTGCCGAACTCAGATGACCTGCAGCCCGTAATCCGCAGCGCTGACGGCACGACAATTAAGATCGATTTCGGCGCTCGTGCGATGATAAAGCATGCCCCACAGGTACTCAAGGCGCATGTCCTTCAGCATGTTGGAACTGCTTCGATCGTCCTCGATACGGCCCACGCCGACAGTCCCAAAGGTACGGATATAGAAGCGCACACCCGGCTGGCGCCGGGAACCTATTCGCTGACGTGCTATGGCGGCGTCAGCGCCGTCAATGGAGGCGTACCCCAGAGTGGAGCGATTACGTTTACAGTCGCTGATACGCCTCAGAGATCCGCACTATCACAACCAGTTCAGGATGATCACATATCATGGGGAAAAGTCATAAACGGATGGCGGCTAGGTTTGCGCCTTCCAGAGGGTGTAAAGTCCTTTGCCAAGCTCAGCCAGGCGCAGTTCGAAGTCTTGCTGCAGAATGTCTCTGATAAAGATGGGAGATGTAACTTTATGGGCTATCCGACTGTTTCCCAATACAGTCCGGATCTTTACTCAGCAAAGGGAAATGTGATTCAGTTCGAACGAACTATCGCGGGGCCATACATGGATCAGAGCGAAGAGGTTGCGACAGGAAGTATGAAGGTTCTCGGTACACTGTCGTTTCCCAAAGAAGAGGCTGCCGATCTAAACAGGTGGGGACCTGCGATGTATATCGCAGGCTTTGACCTCCCAATAAAGAGCGAAACCGGGGTGAAACGTGGGGATCTAAATGCGCGGCTAGCGTTTAATGTTGTTGGGAGGTAGGGGTCAGGAAGTCCCTCTCCACGGCGAAAGCAAAACGGAACTCAGCACCAGCCGTGAGTTCGTGGAGAGGGATTTAGGGTGAGGCCGATCTCTGGTGGACCGTCAACCTTGGTACCAGCACAGCATGCTACGCAGGCACGGGGCTTTCCTTCACCATTTCGAGCCACTTCTCAATCAGAATCTCGCCGGTCATTTCGCCAAGCGAGGTTCGGGAAACGTAGTCGTAACGCGGGAAGCTGTGGTAATCCACCTTGGTGAGGATGTAGCCGAAGGCATCGTTGGTAAGGCCGAAAAGGAAGTTGTGCTTGCCACGCATCTTTCGCTTTACATAAAACCCGATATTCGGAAGCGCCTCGCCCGGGCAGGTGAGGATCTGCGCGTCGCCTATATTCACCAGGTTGATCCGCGCTCTGATGGTGTGATCGTCGTTGTGCGGGTATTTCAGCGGAGACATGGTTACAACCGCCCACATTTCGGGGGATTCGACCGGGATTTTAACCATCGAGTTGCCCGCATAGAGGGTGGGGTTCTGCTGCACTGGCGCATCTGCGACGATTCGGATCGCCTCATTTGCCATGAGTGTGCCGATGCGGATACACTCATCCCAGGTGCCAGTATCCTCCCAGTAACCGCGCAGAGGATCTTTGGGACGATCCAGAATGCGGCAGTCAGCGGTCACCATGCCGCCCTGAGCGCTGTTCATAAAGATACCAAAGCCACCCGTCTTCTCTTCCAGCACATCGTATAGTGGTCCGATAAGGTCAGGGCAGCAGATGCCTCGGCTGTTACCGATCACTTCTGGGTGGATGGCATAGTTCACGAGGGTCGCGATAGTTTTGCCTTCAGGGCTAACCGCTTGCAGCACGTTCATGCGGCGATCGTACAGGTCTGGCGCATAGTAGTTATATGCGATTTTGCCCTTGGCTTCGCTCGTAGCGACCTTTAAGTACGCCGGTTTTGCCGCATCGATTGCTTCATTGATCGCCTCGGCTGCTAGCACGCAGACGTGATCCATGTACTTTAGGTCGCCCGTGTGGCCGCCTTTGCCATCCGGAAACCCGTAACAATCCGGTGCGCTATGGGTATGCGTTGAGCCGATGATGATGTTCTCTGGCTTCAACCGCGGCACTCTGGCGCGCACTCTGTCGGCCAGTACGGATGGGAAACCGATAAGATCCATGCTGACGATCGCAATCGCGGTCCCGCCTTTGCGAACATATAGCGCTCGTGTCGTGAGCTCGCCAAACTTCCGCGTTGCTGGCTCCGGAATTCCCATTCCTCCGGATACCGGCAGGAGCGGGTTCGGAGTAATGATACGCTTGCCGGCCCCAACGAGGAGCGTATTGGCATCCTGGGCCGCGGCCTGATCTGTAGCGAGCGCCATTGCGATGCCTCCTATAGCTGCACCTTGAATTAACTCACGGCGAGTTGTTCCCGCCCTGCTGGTCTTTGAGCCCTGATCCGATTGACTGTTCAATTGCGTATGCCTTCCATGAAATGTGCTTGGACTGCCGTTCACCACAGTCCAATCCTAAGAATGCTCGTTGTGTTTACGGTCGAATTCCTAACGCGAGCGTAACTTCGACAATAAGTCTGCGAGCTATCTCCGCCTCAAGAGCCATCACACCGGGCTGGTTTGCGACTTCAGTAAAATGGAGAATCTTGAGAGCGGCTCTGCAGGTAGGATCTGGATTGACAAAGGTAAGGCTCCAGTCCAGATAGTCGATCCGTTTCACAATTTCGCGTACGCTGCCCCCGGATCGGACGATGCATTCGCGCAGGAATCGAACCGCGAGAACCTTTCCAACACCTTTGAGCTGTTGTGCCTGAGCGCCTGCTCGATTCCACGGAGCCGTTTCGAAACGAACGTCACTTTTCCAGTTTTCTGGGTCAGAATTCCCGCCGGCGAAGTATAGCCCATGCAGCCCGGTTCGGCCGCCCGGTTGCCGCGACTCACACTTTCTGAGCGCCGGAGCCGATGCTTCGTCGCGCAAATATGTTGCGAACAGTGTCCCAAGCTCCCATTGTCCGTATGGGGACGCGGCCACGAACCGGGCTTCAGGATCCTTGCTGCAGGGATCAAAATACAGCCTTACAGGCTGTTTAGAATGCATATCTAATGCATAGTACGGAGCTGCATCCGGGTATTCGTCCGCAACTTCAACGGCTACCCTCTTAACCGGATACTGGATGATCATATCCGTAAGGATCTGCGCGAACTCTGTCCCAACAGTGTCCTTGGAAACTACCTGTATCCGGCCGAAGTGGCGCAGAACATCCACATCCTGAACGGTGAATTGTGTGTAGACGACGATTGGGATCAACTGTAAGTGTGGGCGAGACCGAAGATCCTGTACGATTGCCCTGCCCGTATCCAGCGCTTCTTCCGTAATGCTTCCATTAAACACCATTCCTGGCGGCATCATCCGGTCAACGATGATTATGTCGTAGTGATCTGCGTTGTAGGCTCTTACTGCTTCCAGTGTCGTGCTGCACCGAGTTAACTTGAACTCCAGAATTTCCAGCACTTGAGCGACAGCGGAGTTTCTGTACGGTTCATCGTCAATCCACAAAACGCTGTAAGTCATTAAACGGCTCCTCCAGTTTTGCCCTTTGCCTTCGTCGGTGGGCCGTCTCGCAGATTATCCGGCAGTTCAATGGTGATTGTAGTTGGATTGTAGAAGGACGATACAAATACTCGACCTCCATGCGCCTCAACGACCTGCCTCACAACGAAAAGACCGATGCCAAGCCCTTCCACATGCCCGGCTTGCTCGAATGGGCCGCGAACTCCCTCACCAAAAATGTAATTTGAGAAGTTCTTTGCAATGCCCACACCATGGTCGATACAGTCTATCACAAAACACCTGCGGGCTACATCATGCCGGGCGTCGACGAATACGTTGAACTCTCTGGGCTCTGGCAGCGAATACTTTATAGCGTTTGAGAAGAGGTTAAAGAACACCTGTTGAAACTGATTCTTGTCGATGAACAGCCTTGGAATCTCTTCAAAGTCGCTATAGCGGATCCCCTCAAGGTCAAAGCCATGCGCATGAACGAGATAGCGCACCTGGCTCTTAGTTGGCGCTACGATGTCTCCCATCAGGTAACATCGTTCGATTTTGAGCGGGCGAGGATTGCTGCTAAACCCGAAAAGAGTTGCGTTGTTTACCACCCGAACCGCAACGTCAGTTAAGTCGAACATGTTCTCAAATCTGTTTATTTTGGCGTCGCGCAGCACTCCGGGTGCGGCTCGCTGCAACTGAAGCTGCAACAAATCTAGCTCCCCACGCAGGCTATTAACAGGGTTCTTTAGCTCATGAGACATGCGAGCAACGGCATGAAGCCGCTGCTCATGGATCTGCCTGAGCTCGAGATGAGGCGTTGCGGTCTGGCAGATCGCATCCAGAACAGCAATATCGTCATCTGTGAATAGTTTCCGTACCGTGCCCTTCGGTGTGCCTGCGGGCTGCCGTTTGTTCCTGCATCGGATAATCCCAAGAACGCGCATGGCAGGGATCTGTCCTTCGCGCATTGAGAGGCCGACGATAGGAGAGATCATGATGTTGTCGTTGGCGGGATCAACGTCAGGACCAACTTCCCGAGATCGCGGTCGCGCTTCGGTTCCATTCGCCGTCTTAATGAACGCATCGGCTTTAAGAATTGTTTTGTTTTGCAGCCATGATTGAACGGTTGAATGGGATCTCGACTGCCTGGTGTAGTGGCGACCGTTTGCCGGCAACGACGCATCCCACTCAATGCCTGTCGTACATGCCAAAGTCAGCATATCTTGAGAGGCGTCTGCAAGGAAAATGCTCAGTCCCTCGCAGCGAATCGTCTGTTTAATCAGCTCAGTGAGTTTGTTCAGAAAGTCTGCCACCGTCTCTGTTTGATCGGCAATCCCGTTCACTTTGCCAGCCGCGAAACTG
>CAIXIX010000217.1 GCA_903919615.1 uncultured Chthonomonas sp. | reverse complement strand
CTCCGACGAGAGCAGGCGACCCCCTTCGCTTATCGCAATCCGACGAGTCTGATGGGTGGACCCAGATTCGCGCAGCGAAGCCAAAGCTTACTGCGGTTATAGCGGCCATTGAAGAGTGGCGGGCAGGGAAAATCAATGTCATAGCTCTCGCTGAATGCTTGGATAGACACTTTACAGAATAGGCCATTTTGCCCGTCTATTTCGCAGCGCGTCAACAATATACTCGCCTCGTTTTGTCGTAGACTTGAATGAGGTGCATCTATGCGACCAATCGGCCAAGAAGCATGGTAGGATCAGTGGTAATATTCGTGTCGAGAATGCTCACACCTAATTCGCCGATTGGGTAAAACAGTGAGCTTACATGGATAGTGCATTAACACCCGGTATTGGAATGGTCATGACACCATGAAGCCCTTTTTCGTTACAGCACGCGCAATCGAAATCTACGTTGCCTCAGATGGCCAAAAGTTTACCGATCTCATTCGCAAATGGGCTAATGTCTACTTGCGGCAACATGGCGCCTCAGCCTTTTCGATCAACGGTGTTGCTTGGCGTACAGATGGAGGCGTGGACGGTATCATCAACGATCCAGCTCTTTTCGACCCATTTGGTTGGATTCCGCCGCGCAGCGTGATGCAGTTTAAAGCTGGACCGACCTCCGTGGCGAAAGCCAAGAAAGAGATACTCGCGAGGCCCAAACCTGGCGAAGTGCGCATTCGCGACAAGATTGCCGATGGCTTCAGGCTTGTTTGGTTCGTTGGCAAGGGACTTCCTGACACAGAACTTACCGCATTTGAGGATAATCTCGATGAGTTCGTCAATACTGTCAAGGCGGATTCGCCACGACCGATTGTAGTGGACGCGAACAGGTTAGCCGACCTACTCTCCCGAACGCCCGCGGTGGCACTTGAATTGTCCAACAATCCCGGTCTCTTCCTAACTACAGATAGAGCGCTGGGGCAAAATCCGCACGACAAGCTGAAGAAATTTGTCCCTGGCTCAAACTTCGAGGCTTTCCGTAAGGATGTTGTTGATTTCTTTCTCGATGTAACGAATTCGGAACAGATCAAATATGTCGCTGGCGAGCCTGGAATCGGTAAGACCCGCTACATTTTGGAAGCAATCGAATCCTCGAATGAACTGAAGGGTACAGTCTGTTATTTTGTTGATCCAGGCCGCGTTGCCGAGTTCTTCATCCTAGCGAAGCAAGAACAATGGTGCGGATGCTTGGTTATAGACGAGTATATTGGAGAGTCCCGCACGACCGTGGAGGTCAGCGATAAGACCGTACCGTCCGGAATGAAGATATTGCTGATTGGTCACGCTTACGAGACCAATCGCCTGTCCCGCGAAGTCAGCAATCGTCTTGCGCCACCCTCGAAGGACGAAATTAGAAATGCGCTCTCGGAGACTTACACGGCACTTCCAGCGTTTCGTATACAAGAGGCCGTTCTGATGTCTCGTCAGAATATTCGTCTTGCGCGATTGGTCTGTGACTACTTTTCAAAAAATCCTAGTGCCCAGCAACTTGATGCCAATTCGCTCGAACGGATTGTCGTTAAGGAGCTTCAGAGGATGCCAAACGGCCAGGATGTTTTGAAGCGCCTCGCGCTCCTGCCAAACTTGCTCGGCGAAGAGACATCCGAGTTTTGTGAACTGTTGGGAATCGACGAGAGGGATTTCCGGAAGGCTTGCAGGGAAATCAGCCAATCGTCAGCACTTATCCAATACAATGACCACGTTGCGTACATCGGTAGCCCGGCTGTGGCCCAGCTAGCGTTGATGAAATTCTGGAATGATGAAAAAGAGTTTGCAGAACTGATATTGGCTCGGCCCGGAAAGTTTGCCGAACGATTTCTTGTTGCAATCAACCAGCTACCTGTATGTCATGAAAAGGAAGCGATGTTGAAGTTTTTTTTTCTGCCGCTTTCCAACCTTAAACTAACCGACCTTTTAGACGTGCCGAACGGGCCACGTTTCCTAAGCCTACTTGTTGCCGACCCTGACACGCATTTACCTGTCTTACGCAGACTAGTTACGGAAGCGCAGGGTCGTCTCAATAATATTCCATATGAAGGCACCCGTATTGGCCGTCGCGACATCATCTGGCGCGTTCGCGATCTAGCTCAATTCGGAGAATATTTTGAGGACGCAGAACAGATCGTCTACGCATTCGCCCGCGAAGAGGTCAAGAGTGCATACGCCGACAATGCGTCGTCGTATTGGCAGTCGTGGTTTCAAGCATATTTTGATTACACCGTCTACCCTTTCGAAAAGCGCTTAGATCTGTTGGAACGAAGGGCTCTTGAAGGCGACGCATTAGATCGACAATTGGTTCTTCGAGCTGTTGCCGATCCGTTCCCTGATGTTGGCGACTCCATTCCTTCGCAAAGGGTTGGCGGACGCCTTGCGCCGCCAGAACTTAACTTCATCCATCACAAGCAAATAAGACTTGCAGCGGAACGTATGCCACCAATATATAAGGTCCTGTTGAGCACCGCCACTGCAGCATTTCAAGCCGAGGTTGCGGACACCGTAATTAAACAATGTTACACCTGGCTGGAGCGCGGAGTGTTGGAGCCGTATTTGGCAATGGTTACGGACACTTCATTTCCAAAGGACGCGCGCCAGCGTCTAACAGCTAAAGTGAGACACTACATTGAAATCGCGCGGGATCGAGCGATCGAATCTGATGACCACGTGACGGCGATGGGAGAACTCCACGAGCAACTTCTTGAGCGAATCGATGAGCCCGACCCCTTCATTGCAGTTCTGGAAATATCCGAACATGACTTTTGGCGAGGCGTCGGGCCAGGCACTGAGCCTAATAGGAAGTTGGAACAACTTGCAAGCGAGTGCTCGCGCGACGAAGAATTCCTTTTCAAGACAATAGACTTCCTGAGTAATCCGACTAACGATGGAGGCGGATCATTCGGCATGTTATTGGGAAGCCGAATCAGTGATCAAACAATTGAATATATCCTCGGGCATGTTTCGGTTACTGGCTTCTCACAATTCACATACACTGCAATCGTGGCGGCCGCGAATTCGAAGCCAGAACGTAAAGGCGCACTCCTAGACTTCGCCAAATCTTGGGAGCAAGATCAACCTCAAGCGGCGCTGTCCATTTACCAAATGTTTGGCAACGAAACCTATTTTGAGGAAGCTACCCGGCTGCTTGACAGCACGCCTATCTCATGCAGGTATTTCAGGGCCGTATTCCTGGGCACAGCGGCAGAACTAAACGAGAGCCACTGGGGATACGTCGAAGCAATTGCAAGGCGCACAGGCGACGACGACGAATACGCTCGCGAGTGTCTCGCATCTAGTGTTGAACAGTTTGCGCATCATGAAGTTGAAGATGAACGGGCTTATGCGCTCGGACTTGCCGTACTTAAACAATCCAGTTCGGATAGTATGAGGACCAGCGGATGCGAGTGGTCGGACATTGCTTTATGGGCCTACAAACGATATCCGGCCGAAGTCGTCGCTATCGCAGCACAGCGCAAGCAATCGGAGTTTTCCATGGCGACCGCGACGTTGGCCGAAATCGCTAAATCGGACCCGCAATCCGTATTGAATGCACTTACGCCCAAGCTCGCTAATCCGTACCAGGCCCCATTTCTCCTTATCGGTGGAATTAGTAAGGTAGTCCAGGTTCTTCCAGTCGAAGTCTTCAACCGATGGATGCAACGTCAAGAGCTAATCGTTATTGAAACGATGGCTGGACACCTGCCTAAGCCATTGCTTGATAATGGAAAAGCCATCGTGCCAGACCTAACGCGCGCATATTGGGGTTATTGCATGCCACAAATGGGTGAGACCTACGAGCGCGCATTGAGCAATTTTGGGGCGCTAAATTATAATACCGGGGCCTTTTGGGGGCACGGCATCGAGCTCTTTTCGGCCCGAATTGAACTTGGTAGGCAGCTACTTAACGATGGAAACCCAGGTATTCGTGCCTGGGCAGAGGATTTTGTGAAGCAGAGCGAGCAATTGCTCGCCGACGCACTTCGTGAACGAGACTTGCACGATGCGATGCGCGATACAAGCGAATGAACCTTCCGAATTGTCCCAGCATTTTACCGCACCAAGATTCCAAGCACTGCCTGTTGTTAAGTGGAATGCGAGGCTCGCAAAGACCTGTGAAGCGCGCACAGTTAATAAATGACGCAGATACTGCATTGTGGGGCCAACTGAGGTCCCGAGGCGGGCTCCCGTTATGAATGTCACCAATGTGCAATGGTACGTTCAAACACCGATGGCGTCCTTCGACAATTTGGCGACCTTCGAGGTTTGCTCGGTGACAAGCGCACCCCGGATCGCGCGTGGACCGGCATCACAATTTCCTTGCAGACCTGATCGACTTCGGTGACCTCAAAGGTCTGGCTGGGGTGCACCCCGTTAGTGAAACAGACAAAAAAGAGATTCCGGTTAGATTGTAGCTTTTTGTATGATCCATCTGGTGTCCGATAAGGCGGTGCGGCGCGCGAAAGAAACCGGCACGGATAATTATTTCT
>CAIXIX010000216.1 GCA_903919615.1 uncultured Chthonomonas sp. | reverse complement strand
GCAGCCAACCGGATAGCGAGCGGCGAGAGCTATGTTGCGGGCGGAACTGCGCTAAACGAAGCATTGAAGGCCAGTCGGCTATCTCAAGACATTGACATCTTTCATGATGAATTGCAGTCCTTAGCCACGTCATACACCATGGATATCGCTGCGTTAGAGGCGGCCGGCTATGAATGCGATCTCATCGTCAATCGCCTCTCCTTCATAGAATGCAGAGTTCGCAATGGCTCCGATGCGGTAATTCTTGAGTGGCTACAAGACAGTGCGTTTCGTTTCTTTCCCTTGCAAGAGCACACGGATTTTGGCCTCGCGCTCCATCCATTCGACCTGGCAACAAACAAAGTGCTAGCACTGGTTGGAAGACTGGAGGTCCGAGATTGGATCGACGTTATCTCGTGCGAAACGTCACTTCAACCCCTCGGCTATCTTGCCTGGGCGGCAAGTGGTAAAGACCCTGGGCTCTCGCCCCTATTCATCCTGGAGCAGGCGCACCGCAGCGGGCGCTACACTCAAATTGAGATCGATAGCCTTTCGTTTGCAGGGCCACGGCCAGACGCCACAGAACTCGCCCGCAAGTGGAAGCGGATGTTGGTTGAAGCACAGCGAGTTGTCGAGCTACTTCCTGCCGAAACTGTAGGAAGCTGCGTAGTTGATAATGAAGGCGAACTGGTGAAGGCGACACCCAGTAGCTTGTTGGCGTTGTTACGCGGATCCACCGTAAAATATCATTCGGGAAAATTGAGAGGGAGCTATCCGGTGATAGCGCCACAGAGGTAGATCACACAACGTGAGAGAAGATTGGTCACCGTTTAAGGGTGTGTCAGGCCGTGTCCGATTGGTGCTGCAGGTTGAATGGGACCCGATTGGGATATTTGGTTTTCCCGGCGCCCTCGGGCAATACGACCGTTATGCGGTTGAAATCACGACGATGCTGGAGCAAGGCGCAAATGAAACCGAAATCGAGAACTATCTGTATGAAACTCAAAGAGACAGGATTTCAGTAGGTCTGGGCCGCGAGAGGCTAAAGGTAATCGCAAAGCGACTGGTTCGTCTTCGCGAAGATGCTCGGGAGTTCGGAGGCGATGCTCGGAGGTTCGGAGACAAAGAGTAGCGATGTCAATTGATACAGTCGACAAAACTATTGACTGCAATCAAGAAGCTCAGCAGCTCATTGTTGAGGCCTTTTGTGTTCGACGCAATTGTGAAAGATTCCATTCACTTTCGCAGGTCGCGGCATTTTTTGGTTTTCCGACCCTCTGGCTTCTCGTGAACGCTGCAAGGCACCCGTGGCATTCGCTGTTGGCCCAATTAGTGATGATCGGTACGGCAAGTTGTCTTGGCCTGGTGTCGATCTCTGTTTTTAGCACCGAGATATTTTTGGAATTGCGTAAGGTGAGGATAATGAAGCAAGCGGTCCGCAGCCTTGCCCATCAAGCTAGTACACTGGACTCAAACAAAGATATTGAAGATGCATTATGTGTCCTCAACTGGACTCTGGACTATGAGGATCGATGCAATCTCGGAGTGAATATTCTTCCCTCAATGGAGCGATTGGCTTCCTTCCCAGGCGTCAAATTGCGGTCCAACACCGTTGGAAGCTTGTGTACCGTGCTCAAATACGCAGCAAACCCGAGGCAGGGCTACCCACCTAAGTCTTTCACGATTCAGGTGATCAACCTTATAAAAGCCGCAGAGGCAACTGCAGCGTTACAGGCGGTTGAACGTGTTGCGCAGTCGTCAGAGGATTCCGAGGTACGCGAACTTGCCGCGGATTGCGGTTCATCGTTGCGGGACGCGCAGAACCGGCATCTTAGTGACGAACAGCTAGTGAGGCCATCACAGCCCCAGACTGACAATCGACCAGAAGAGTTGATGCGCGCGAGCGGCCCCACAGCGCGGCGCGGACCTGTCTTCTGCAAATCTCGCTCACGCGAACCTGAGAGACGCAGATCTGACAGGCGCTAATCTGACAGAAACACGTTTCTTCCGATCACATCTCACCGGCGTCTGCTTTACGAACGCAGTGCTAAACGAAACCCTGTTTATAGAGTGTGCTGGCATGCATCTGGCATTAGGTTTGAATAAATCGAATTGCTATCACGCGAGAGGCCTTCGTAACCGAGGAGACTGACGAACCGATCTATCTGTCGTTGCCACTCCTGTGATTCTCGAGTAAACTCGGGTGCAAGCATCAATTAGGCGCCTTTAGTTTGGTTCCGTTCTTCTGTGAGGAGGAGTGAACTATGCTGAGACGCGAAGACGCCAGGCACTTAATTAATTTAGTAACTATGTTTCTGATGCAGCTGTCTGGTACGGTGGCTATCCGGGGAGCGTATCACCTGTCGTTCTATTTGGCAAGTTCGATAGTCTGGAGACTTCTGTTTATAGTTTTCTTTTGGATAATGGTGCGTCTGCTCAGAAAAACCGTCACTGCCTGCCCGTTAACACAAGAGTAAGGCTTACCTGGTACGCATTCGTGCCGCAAGCATTGAATTACGGTTGAATGGGCCCTACAATAGCCCTGTCACGATGGAGCAGCTGCCTGCGAAGCGCCGCACAAACCCATCAAGAACAACATCCCACAGGATTCCCTTCGCCGCGTGGTGAACCTCCATCCATCGTTCACAAAGATGATTCCCGAGGTTCTAGAGTTTGATACTTTCCATTCGCAAACACGCGGCTGTTGCGTTGCCGTGCCTATTGACATCCCTATTGGTCGCCGCCGCAAACGGCGGACGCACATGGACTGGCGGTGCGCCGCCGCCGCCGAAAACCCGCGCAGCAGCTACCCACAATACTCATGCTTCTGCCAGTTTCGGCAGCATAATCCAGCCCTTCACGCAGCAGTACTGTGCCGGCTGTCACGGCGCAAACTCGCCTCAAGCCGGCCTGAACCTGGCGCGCTTTCGAACCGAAGCAGACGTCCGAGCGAATATCAAAACCTGGCAGGCGGTTCTCGATCACCTGGTGGTGGGAGACATGCCGCCCAGAGAAGCGCGCCAACCTGCCGATACGCAGAAGCGTGGTGTAATGACGTGGATAAAACACGTGCTGGAGTCGGATGGAAAAGCGCATGCCGGCGACCCTGGATCGGTGCCTCTTCGAAGGCTCAGCAATGCGGAATACAATGCCACGATACGTGATCTAACGGGTGTTGATCTGCAGCCTGCGCGTGAGTTTCCGGTCGATGGCGCGGCAGGCGAAGGCTTCACAAACGCGGCAGAAGCGCTCACCGATGTCTCTCCCGCACTTCTGCGAAAGTATCTGGACGCAGCCAAGGAGATTTCTGAGCATACCGTTCTGCTGCCCAATGGCTTTCGGTTTTCGTATGGCAAGACCCGACGAGACTGGACCGACGAGAGTACGGCCGGGCTGCGCAAATTCTATGGGAGATTCGCACCATCGGATGGCAAGCTGGATATTGCCCCCTATGTTGTTGCCAGCATCAAACACAGAGATGCCATCATCGCGGGCCGCGAAACGCTTGAGCAGGCTGCATCGGAAGAACATATCAATGCCAACTATTTCAAAGCATTGTGCGCGGCGCTCAACGGAACGAAGCCCACTTTCCCACTCGATTCCATCCGCTCGATCTGGCACGCTTCAACCATTGAAAGTGCGCCAAGTGTTTCCGCCGCGATCGATGCCTGGCGCAACGCTCTGTGGCAGACCGTTCGGGTAGGCAGCTACATCCACCCTACACTCGATGGATTTCGTGAAAGCACATCCAGACAGGTTGAAGTTGAACCACAAATTTCAACCGAACAGCCAGTGCGTGTTGCTCTGGTAACAGAACCAGGTAAGTTCAGCTCAGATCTATATCTGCAAGCTGCCAGCTCCAAATCTGGCGGTGAAGCGACCCTCTGGAAGAACCCTCGATTTATTGGCCCTGGCGAGTCTCCACTGCCCTTGCGTGATTATGCAAAATACCGCGTACGAGCTCTTGCCGACTACAATGCCGAGTTGAAGCGATCAGGTGAGTATCTTCAGGGTGTAGTGTCTACCGTAAACGGCACAGATGCCAGCGCCGGCGACGCCGCAAAGCGCCTACACCTAAATTCAGAGATATTGCAACGCTGGATTAATCTAGTCGGCCTTCGGCCGTTCCGTAGCAGCAATGTGGCAGACTTTCCAGGCCGGCCGTTTGAGGCTGTTCCGCTCGAAGTGATGTCCCACCCAATCAAAAACTCCAACAATCTGGCCGCAATCAATGGCTGGCATGGCGATGCCGGTGATCTTCCTGCCGCGATGTCTAACGCATCGGATGCGCTGGAGCATATCCCGGGCGATGCTGCGCCACACTCCATCATCGTGCATCCCAGCCCACAGCAATTTGTCGCAGCAGTGTGGAACAGCCCGATCTCGGGCTCAGTATCCGTTGCTGCAAATGTAAAACACGCGCATCCGTCCTGTGGCAACGGTGTAGCCTTTTGGCTGGAGCACCGGCGCGGCAGGCAGGCAGCGATGTGGAGCGAAGGCCGCCTGGAGCTGGGAGCGGAAACCACGCCCGCGTCACAGCTACTGCACGTAGAAAAAGGCGACCAGATCCTGCTCGCTGTCGACGCGAAGGACGGCGATCACTCCTGCGATCTCACAAGAATTCGCCTTCACATCGAATCGAAAGAGACAAACGGCCATACGTGGGATCTCGCATCAGACGTAGCCGGCAGTATTCTTGCCGGCAACCCTCACGTTGATGCCGCTGGAAATGTCGGTGTATGGTCTTTCGTCGTTGGGCCGACACGACACGTAAACGCAAGCACAGAACAGGCGATCCCGGCTGGAAGTGAACTGGACACGTGGAAATTAGCGGCACAGGAAGCTGCCAGGTCACCGGAACTCGCAGCCCTTCAGGGCAGGGTTGCAGATCTGCTCTCCGGATCTGTGCCCGGCGACAACAGCCCCAATGCGAAACTCTGGACGCTTCTTGTGAATGTCGATGGTCCGCTGTTCAAAGGCGTCGATGCGGCTTCTATGAGCTCAGCCCCGGGCAGCGATTCCTCAATGCAAGATCTCATTTCACACCTGACGCCGAATGGCGACCTCGAACTGCCAGCCAACCGGCCGTTGCACTTCACGATCCCCGCGGGTCTGGCCGCTGGCCGCACGTTTGCGGCAGAAGGAACGCCTGGAGCTGACGAGAAAAGCGGTGTCATTCTCTATCAGGCGACCTCGAAGCCTGCTGCAGCAGCTGTGTGGGATGGCAAGTCCCCGATTGCTGTGCCAAAAGGCGGAGCGCGCGCAGCAGCCGTTGCTGATGGCTGCCGCGAATTCCGCAGCCTCTTCCCGCTCTACACCTGCTATCCGGCGGTTATCCCAAACGATGAGGTCGTGTCGCTCAAAATGTTCCATCGGGAGGATGAACCCCTGAAGCGACTGTTCTTAACTGCAGAGCAGAACGCGACCCTCGATCGCCTGTGGGCGCAGCACCTGTTCATCAGCAGGCAGCCCGCTGCAGAGAACAAGTATCTACCGCTCTTTATTGGCTTCGTAACTCAGGATCAGCCTAAGGAGATGGTATCCTTCTTCGAAGGACAAAGGCCTGCCTTCCAGAAACGGTCCGACCTTTTCGAGAAGGGCGAACTCGCCGCCGAGCCGAGTCAAATCGCGGCGCTCGTAGATTTTGCTGCGCGCGCCTACCGGCGGCCCCTTACCTCCTCTGAGAAGGCGGAAATCGATCAACTCTACCGCGCAATCCGGGCAAAAGGCGCTCCTCATGATGAGGCGATGCGTGGTGTAGTTGCTCGCATTCTGGTGGCGCCTTCCTTGCTGTTCCGCATCGAGAACGCAGCTCCTGGAGCCCGCCCTGCACCCGTTAACGACAATGAGCTTGCGACAAGAATCAGCTACTTCCTCTGGTCTACCATGCCGGACGAAGAACTGCGCGCGGCCGCGGCCTCCGGCACATTGCATCGCCCCGAGGTACTCAACGCTCAGTGCAAGCGCATGCTGAAGGACGATAGAATCCGCACCCTCGCGATCGAATTCGGCGCACAGATGCTGCATGTTCGAGGTTTCGACAACATCAGCGAAAAGAACGAAAAGCTGTTCCCAATGTTTACTCCTGAACTTCGAAAGGACATCTACGAAGAGACCATCCTCTTCTTCAAGGACCTTTTTCAACAGGACCGTCCCGGATCACGTATACTGGATGCAGACTACACCTACCTAAACGGATCGCTTGCCAAACACTACGGAATCCCGGGTATTGAGGGCGATGCATGGCGTCGCGTTGAGGGTGTTCAAAAATATGGACGCGGCGGTGTGCTCGGACTCGCGACCTTCCTCACTCAGGAATCTGGCGCATCCCGAACAAGCCCCATCCTGCGCGGCAATTGGGTTTCTGAAACCCTGCTTGGCGAACGGCTGCCAAGGCCGCCAAAGAACGTGCCGAAGCTCCCCGAAGAAGAGGGCACAGATGGCCTGACAATTCGGCAGCAGGTGGAACTGCACTCAAAGAACCCGATGTGCTACTCCTGCCACCGACGCATCGATCCTTTTGGCTACTCCCTGGAACGATACGACCCGATTGGACGGTATCGTGAAAAGGACATGTCTGGCAAGCCGTTGGACGACTCGGCGAAACTGAACGATGGTACGCGATTTTTGGGGATGGCCGGCCTGCGGAATTACCTGAGAACAACGCGCGGAGAGCAGGTGCTGCGCCTCTTCTACCGTAAGCTCGTTGGTTATGCGCTAGGTCGCTCCGTTATCAACTCCGACCAGGCGCTGATTGACCGGATCATGTTCCAGACCCAAAAGACAGGCAAGATTTCTTCAGCAGTTATCGAGATCGTAAATAGCCCGCAGTTTAGAAACGTACGGGGCCAAGAGACACAGAAGCTTTCGGCGCCCCAATCACGGCGCATTACCATGGTCGAAAAGAGGTCGATTAGATGAGCAAGCCCAATCTGCAGCCACTATCCCGCCGTGCCTTCCTTCGAGGTGCAGGCGTCGCGATGGCGCTCCCCTGGCTGGAGTCTACCAACGTGTGGGGAGACGTGCAGGCGCCAAAATCGGGCGGCTCTCAGCCTCCAGTTCGCTTCGCCTGCCTCTTCTCCGGCAACGGTTTTCACAGCAAGGAGTGGTGGGCAAAGGGCGAAGGCGCGAACATGCAGCTTGGCAAAGTGCTGGACCCACTGATGCCGCATCGCGAAAAACTGATATTTCTGCGCGGGCTCTATAACGCGGAAGCGCTCATCGGCGGTATCCATAGCTGCCAGACCGGAAACCTCTTAACGGGAGCGCACCTTGCCCCGGATGGCGAAGTGAGATCCGGCATTAGCTGTGATCAGGTAGTTGCTAACCTGTCAAAAGGTCAGACAAAGGTGCCGAGCCTCGTGTTGGGCACCGAGCCCTCGATTGCGGCAATCCACAAGAACTACTCGATGATCTACAGCTCCCACATATCGTGGAGCAGCCCAACGACCCCTACTCCCCTTGAGCTCTATCCGGCTCTCGCCTTCGATCGTCTCTTTAGAGATCAGATCGGCCGGGCCGACAAGAGCGTACTGGATGCCGTTCAAGAGGATGCAGCTAGCTACAAGCGCAAGGTGAGCGTTGCTGACAGACATCGGCTGGACGAGTATCTTACCTCGGTGCGCGAGGTTGAGCAGCAGTTGGAACAGGCGGGCAAGACCGGCAGACTTCAAGGATGGCGGCCAACGCTTTCGAAACCCGATATGCAGCGCCCTGCAGACGGCATTCCGCAGGACATCGACCAGCACATGCGACTGATGTGCGATATCCTGGTGCTCGCTTTCCGCACGGACACCACGAGAGTTGGCACGCTGAAGCTGAACAATGATCACTCGTCTCTACGCTTCCCCAACCTCGGCGTAGACTACATGATCCATCACCTGCTCTCGCACACCGATGGAGACGACTGGCTAAAGGTCAATCGCTTCTTCGTTCAGCAGCTTGCCTATATTGCAGACAAAATGGATAAGGTTCAGGAGGGTGAACGCACACTTCTTGATAACAGCATGATCATGTACTGCTCGTCTATGATGACCGGCAGCCACAACAACGATCAGTTACCCGTTATTCTACTGGGCCGCGGCGGCGGAAGAATCCAATCGGGACGCGTCCTCGATTATCTTGGCAAACCAAACCGCAAGATGTGCAGCCTCTACCTCTCGATGATGGATAAAGCCGGTGTGCACATGAACAGCTTCGGGGACTCGAAGGAGCCGTTGGCGGAGATCTAGACCGGAGAGGTTTGACAAAGCTGTCGATTGTCGGTGGCTTTCAGTAACGAGGGCCGGTATGTATGGCTCAATTCAGTGGCGACCTGATGCAGATCAGACATCGAAAGTTCGGAGTGATTTCGTGCGATAACCTGCACCTTGCTTGCGGCCTGGGCGAGGTCACGCACAAACAGCCATCATGCCTGGATACGGCCACACTCCGTGCTTCCGTACACTGTCTCCCGGATACATTTCTGCAGCACTGTGGTCTTTCCGACCTCGATATCTCCCAACAGCGAAACATCTTTCCAGGCAGCGTGAATGCTGAAGTCTGATCATGTTTCAGCATATCTGGCACGGATTAATTGTGACGCGGATGTGTCGCCTTGCCTCCCAACGCTCCGCAAACTTCACCTTGCCCACATCTTCTCCGTGCCATTCGAGAACCTGAGCATCGCCCGGGGCGAACCTATCGTCTTAACCGATAGCGCCCTCTTCGACAAAATAGTAACACGCAGACGCGGCGGGTTTTGTTACGAGTTGAACGGGCTATACTGCAATTTGCTCAGAAGTATCGGATTCAATACCGTAAAGATCGCCGCACGAGTAATGCGTCCGCACGGCAGCTTCGGCCCTCCTGGCGATCACATGGCTATCCTTGTAAATCTCGAAAAACGATGGCTGGTGGATGTGGGGTTCGGCGAAGAGTTTCGTGCGCCATTGGAGATAGATACACCTGAAACGCAATCCGTCGGTGGCGCCTACTATCGCATTGAGCCGGACAGCAATAACGACTTCGTTCTGAGTAAATTCAACGAGAATGGTGAGTGGATTCCTAAATACCGGTTCAGCGAGGAACCTCGCGATTACTCCGAATTTGAAGAGATGTGCGATTGGCATCGGGTGTCCCCAGATGCACCGTTCACGCATGGAGATTTTTGCGTACGTTCGACTTCTCGCGGACATCTCGTGCTAACGAGAAACAAATTCATCGAGGTAGACAGCACATATCGGCAGGAGATCGCTGTAGAATCTGAGGAACACTATCTAGAACTACTGGCAAACCAGTTTGGGATTAAGTGGTAGGATCGCCGCTTGCTGCGACCGAAACTCTAGCCCACGCCTCCCAGGCGCCCCAGGCGCTCACTTAACTCCAGAAACGCCTCCAGAGATTTTGCTTCATCTGGCAGACGCTTCAGCATGACTCTGACATGTTCTTTCTGCGTGTGAGGAAAGGTCCCCGCTTCAACCAGGGTCAGGCAGCAGTTCGCCATCTCAAGTGTCTCCTCCACGCTGCGGGGCGAAATGTGGAACAACTCTTCGTATCTTCGGCGCGCGCGACCTAGCAACTGCTGCCGTTTACGACAGGGAGGGCACCGGACCGCTTGCGATTCCAATCCGAATCCAAGCTCCTCATACCAGTGCTTCTGCTCCTCGGCAAAGAAGATAAACCGTTTGCCACAATCGACACAGAGGTGATCGATATCGTAATAGTGCGTTACATGACACGTAGCCTGGGCTTGCCGGGAGAGATCCGCACAGATAGCCGTACCCGGCACGAGATCAGGCTTCCTATCTTTGAACGAAGAATAGATCCAGCTAAACTCGAAGAAGTGTCTAAGGCGTCGAAGTGCCTTTCCTGATGTATATCCTGTATTCCAGTGCAGACTAACCCAGGGGAAATTGGGATTTGGATCGAACCCGGTGTATCGTGGCGCCTTACCAAATCGTGGGTGCTCCACATAATCGGCGTAGTCTTCCTCCACCGGACGCGGGATTGCAATAAACTCCGGGTTCATACATCCGCCTTCAGCTGCCTCTCGCTGCGCACGGATTCTGGATGCTTCCGACTGCTCGGCTGCATCGTTATTACGTTGTCCTGCCCGTTTTGCTTTGAGCTCTTGTTGTCGCTGTTTTCCGCTCTTCATAGGTACTCCGTTGCTGCAAGCGACTCTGTCTCAAGAACAGCCGCAATTGATGGAACCAATCTGCCAGATCTCATGTCCGGTTATTACAGCCTCATCTTCAAGCCGCCGCCGCGCGCGCAAATGATCTGACAACAATCGGATTGGAAAAAGTTTCAATGGCACACACAAAACAAGATCATAAGGGTGGTAAGTCAGTTGTTACATCAACAACCGTAGTTGGATTGCCAGTCGGTGAGGAGAGCTTGCTGGAAAATGAGCAGGTTTCGTTTGAACACAAGCCCGGGCAGGAGTTTCTCGATGGAAGCCATCGCGCGGAGCAAGAGATAAAGACCCGCGAAGCCGCCCAGCGCGAACAGACGAAGATACCAAAGGGCCTCGCTTCTAACCATGGCAAAGGCCATGCCGGACAAGGGTAGTGTGGCGGGTTACCGGCTTACCTATTTCCGCTCACTGCGAATAATTCACCGTACCCGTTGCGTCCACGTCGTATCGATACCGCCTTATGTAAGCTGCGGCAGGTTCAAACCGGTCTCGGGTCTGTTTGAGCTTCTTCTGGAGCCAGTCGTCCATCTTCTTTTGCAGAGCAGCATATTCGGGCCGATCGACCAGGTTATTCATCTGGTAAGGATCTGCCTGATTGTCATATAGCAGCCAGGGACCCATCAAATCTCTCGCGTAGGTGTACTGGGTTGTACGAATGGCGCGATACTCCTTGCCACCCAATTTCCTCTGCCACTGGCCGAATGGAGCCGGGCACAGTACCAGAGCCGCCCCATCGGTTGGGTCTTTACCGCCAACCATGTATTGACTGAAATCACAGCCATTGAGACGTGCAGGTGGTTGAATCCCGCACAGGCGCAATATCGTCGGCATGATATCTTCGGTCACCAGGGGCGCTGCCAATGTCTTGCCGAGGCTCTGTCCTGGAAGCCGAAATAGCATCGGCACACAGCAGGACTCGTCCCAGGGCTGCTGCTTCTTCTGATTTCCGTGGGACTCGATCATATCACCGTGGTCCGACGTGAATACAACAAGTGTGTTCCTCTCCAGGTCCTGCTCCTTCAGAAACAGTCTTAACCGCGAAAGACAATCATCAAGTGCAGTGCAATGCGCGTAGTATCCGGCAAGCTGCGTTTGCGCAAGGGCGCGATGATCCGGTGGGACATTTGGCCTGAGCGTAATCGTGCGCGGATCGTACATCTTCCGGTAGCGCGGCGGCGCCGTCTGATACGGCTCGTGCGGCGGCCCCCAGGATAACATCACGAAGAACGGCTTTTTCCCGTGCCGCGCCTGATGGCGCATGTACTTGATTGCTCTTTGAGTTTGCGCCTCGGCATCGTATCCCTTCCACGTTCGCTTTATCGGCGCATCGCCATAATAGAACGAGTTATTGTAATCGTGCGTGCACTCCAGTCCCCGCCAGTAAGAGAAGTGGTGCCGACGGTCTACAGGGATAAAAGAAGACCGACCATGGCCGTCTACGTGCCACTTGCCAATGAATGCCGTTGCGTATCCCTCCTCTGAAAGCACATCCGGCAGAGTAACTTGTGTGGGGCGAAGCGGCACATCGTTCATGAACATGCCGGTTGATAGGCCACGGCGGCCGGTAAGCAGCGCTGCGCGAGACGGAGTGCAGACTGGAATTGAGGCGACGGCATTCGTAAACCGAACGCTCTCACGCGCGAACTGATCGAATGCCGGTGTCTGAACATCACGGTTCCCTGCATAACCGAAAGCGTCGGCACGCCATTGATCGGCCATTATCAACAGGATATTGGGCTTTCGGCTCGACACATCCTGAGCCGCGTGTGCAGGCGTAAGCCGTATCAGAGCGCAAAAGGCTAAGTGAATGCCGATAATCAGCGACCTACAGCGCACGGGCAAATCCCTCCGCTTTCACTCTCCAGGTCTCTGGGAAACCAGGCGTGGATTTATCGCCCGAGCCGTCCCAACCGCCCGCCATCAAACCGATAGCATACAGCAGTCCGCCGTTGGCTGGGAAGTAGGGAAATGGTCCTCCCGTACACAGTCCACGTTCGTCGAACTGAAATCCTGTGGAGGGATGCAGGAGGAGATTGATCGCCGTCGACGTCTCTCCAAGTTTAGCCGCACACATCGCCAGCATTGGGAAATCCCATCCCCAGGTCGCGTTGAGATTCCACACTTCAAGCACCTTCTTGTGCGTACGACGCATGGTCTCAACGTCCACAGCGTCGCCAGGAAGCATGCCATAGATACCGGTTAACGCAGGGTGTTCAAAGTTCATCTTGGTCCACATCTCTTTGACGCCCTCGTACAGCACATACAGGCCGTCCTG
Source organism: uncultured Chthonomonas sp. (assembly GCA_903919615.1). Lineage (GTDB taxonomy): Bacteria > Armatimonadota > Chthonomonadetes > Chthonomonadales > Chthonomonadaceae > CAIXIX01. Next base: position 1,882 of record CAIXIX010000216.1, on the reverse strand, counting down.
CTGCGGCAGCGCAGCCAGCCCCGTTCTAACCCGATCCCACTCTTCGTTAACAGGCATACCGAGCCGCTGCCGCCACTGCGCCGCAATCCGAAGACCAAATCTCCATTGGGATAGCTCATAGGTTGGGTTCTGAGTGATCTTAGGATCGGTGTTCTCCGAGACGACATAGATCGGCGGACCGAGCACGTAGCGCTTTGTTGGCTCGTCGTAGAAGGCGAAGGAGGCGAGAAAATCTGCCGTGTCGAAAACGATCTCTTTCCACTTTTCAAGTGTTTCGCGGGTCGGGTGCGCTCGATAGTCGAGCTCAGCGAAGAACATCGGATGCGGCTGCTGCCAGATAAGCAGGGCGTTACACGGATGCGTCGACTCCCAACCTTCCGGCGATGTCATCTTTGGCCAACGCGCGCCGCGCACGCCCTCTGATGCAGCCCGCTTCTTGCTTGAAGCATGAAAACGGTCGTAGATGCCGATGCTGCGTTTAAGAATTGGCCACCGGTTCCACAGCGCATAATGGGTGGCGTGCCACCAGTACATCTCCATGTGAAACTTGCCGTGCCAGCCGTTATTCACAAGACCGCTCTCCTGTGGCGGCAGGGATCCCGCTTCGTTCACGGCGAGAAGATACTGTGAAAGTACAACACGCCTCTCTAGCTCTCTCCAGCGTGGATCGCTGCTCTCGGAGAGATCTATCGCCGCGCCAGAGTTCCAGAACTTGGACCAACCGACTTCGGATTGCTTTTGTACTTCTCGTGCATTTGGCAGTTTGCCAGGCAGAGGATTCTGACCGAAGCCGCAGACGAACTCGAGCATGTCGCCAGAGTGTGCGCTAAGCGCAAAGCGATGTTCTTTCCCGTCCCCGGACAGCGAACCACCCCCGCTCCATGCTAGCGACACATGGTAGACAGCGTCATCCACGGTCCGCTTGAAGTCGGCTCGATTATCGGAGCGCTTCACTTCGGTCTGATGCGTTTCCGGATGCCCGAAATCGCCAACGAAATTCGCAAACTCATTGTGATCAGCATAAGGAAAATTGAGTTCAACAGCGAGGCCGCCGGATCCGATAAGGCGCGACCGAATGCTGAAAGCGACGAGATCGATCGTTGGATGGCAGCAGGTAACGACCTCGACCGCTTCGCCATCGAATCGGAACCGGCTGATTACGATCCCAGTCCAGAGTGACAGCCACTGTTCAATCTCGCTCACATCAGTTATCGATGCGATCGAACCATCAGCCTTTTTGAGTGCGAGACCAATCCGCCCTAGATTGAGTCTGTCGGGATTGTTGTAGAGCCACGATCCTAATTCGGGCTGCTCCGCGGAAGGGGCAGGATAACGTATCTGCCTGCCATGGGTATCCCATTCGGCTCCCTTGAACTCATCCGGCTTCTTCCCATGCGGCGGAGGGAAGTGGTGCCATCCCCATTGAGACATGGTGTTGAACGCCGCAAAAGTCTGCAGACCGGTGATATCCATGCCGAAAGCAAACTCACCATTGCCTACCTGCAGTGGCCGGTTAAGATCGGGAGCCGTCAGCCGCACATCGTGCCGCGAAACAACCGCGTGGCGATCGATCTTTGGCGCAGCCCCAGCCTCACCTGCTGCGAGCAGCTCACCTGCTGCCAGGGAAAGTCCAATGCCCTTAATCGCCTGCCTGCGAGTTATTTCTCGTTTGCTGTTCAAATCGTCCTCATTTCGCTTTCACATTTGGGAAGAGATTACCCGGAATCCAGTGCTCGAATCTGTCTCCCTCCCCGAACCCCTCCCACATTTACTCGTACCTCGCGGGGAGGGGACCGACTCGCCCTCCGGTAGATAACAACCCAAATATTCTGATATCAGAGCACCATCATTACGGCATCCCAAACTGGCCGGGCAGATACTC
>CAIXIX010000215.1 GCA_903919615.1 uncultured Chthonomonas sp. | reverse complement strand
GGCTATCGCCCCCTGCGCCCCCAGACCTCGCCGCTGCGCGGCTCGCTAGATAACATGTCTCTTCAAGAAAGATATAGAGGGTCGCTTCGCTCCCTAGATACAGTTCTCTAAAGATACAGAAGCAAGAGCACAGAGATTCTTCCAGAAGAGAAAGAGAGACTCCCTTTCTCTCTAAGGATACGCACTGCTAACGCAGTGAATCAGAAAGGCCGAAGGCCAGAAGAACACTGCTGACGCAGTGGAAGACAACTTTTCTATAAATATTGGGGTGCCGCTCGGTGGACTCGCTATCGCCAGTAGGGGCTGCATGAAGGTAGCTGCTCGGGCCGTTGGTCACCCTCCAGCTTGTCCAGGAAGACGGCAAATTAGGGTGTTCTAAGGGTTTCTGGGGCGAAAACGAAGTGTGGCTCATCCTGCCGACAAAAAATCGCGATTTCGGCCGATTTTGACGATTTGGCTGGGTGGATACGATGGGGAACTGGGAGGTGTTGCGGCGGGCGCGATACGGCGATTTGGCCCACGTCGATGGAGAGTTTGACCAACTGCCAGTCGAAGGGACGGTGAAGGATAAAGACCTGCGATGGGTCTTATGGCATATGCTTCGTCTAGGTCGGCTGTAGCGACAATAGTCAAGGTTCTTGAAAGCTGTTGTCTGCGCACTGGCTCAGCAAGGTCAACGCGTGGAAAGCAGTATACTGATCGCAACTAACGGGGCTGCCGCGCTGTCATCCATTTAGAGGTGAGATTGTTGATTAGCAGACATACTACGAACATCATTGCCAGATTATACAGGGTTAAATTCACCATAGCAGCGACAACGGCAAATCCGCCAAGATACAACTATAAGGCTGCCTATGATTACTTTTTCGCACAGGAGTTCGAACAGTGGTTTTGTAACGCGATAGAAAACGTCGGTGGATTGATTGAACTTGAACGTTTCATTCAGCGGTTGCACACTGGTGAGTCACTGCTAGATCGTGATCTTGGCGAGAATGACAGTGATCGAGAGGCTGCAGGGCAACAATACCTTACCCGACTCGCGAATAGCTATTTGATTACGGATTGGACGATAACACGTATTGAACCAGATTGGGAAACGGCTTATCGGCGGGTAACGACTGACAACAAAAATGCACCGAGGCTACTTTCCTCGCTAGAACTTGACGGCTATACATTCACGCATAATCGTCTCCACCAATCTGAGGCAAACATCCTCGATATTGAAGAGGAAAAGGGAGTTCTTCAAGCGTTGTATGCCGAACTTGCTTTACAGGAGCAAACAATGGCCTTCGAATTCCTCAGCCTGTCAGAGGACCATTATTTATCGGGAAAGTGGAGCGATTCAATCGCGAATAGCCGAAAGTTCCTTGAGCAGAGTGCAAAGGAGTCGGCCAGAAAATGGATGCAATCTGGTGGATCACCGTTATCTGAGTCAAACCTTAATAGAGCAGTAGAGGTCAGGAAGTACCTCCAGCAAGAAGGCGTCTTGGAATTGAAGGAAGTGGAAGCACTGAACTCCGTCTACCAACTCCTTTCTAATACAGGTAGTCATCCGTATTTAGCTGACAAGGAACAAGCGCGTCTTCTCCGCCAACTCGGACTGACACTTTCGCACTTTATAATGCTTCGGCTAGTCGTCAAACTAAAGACTACTGCAAACGATGGTGCGGAGACTTGACGCTGCTCCAAGGTAGTTAATCGTACTTGTCATGCTTTGAGCGTGTCACGGGAGGGTCAGATGCCATTAACACCGCGCCGACAAAGAGCCATCGTCCGAATGAAGCGGCTGATTGAGACGGGAAACCAGTTAGCAGCACAGTTTGCATCTTCGCCCAATGATGGTGACGCCGAGGTCGATCAGAATATGGTTAACCTTCGCCTAATGCTGCCTGGCGAGCTAAACCTGCTCTGCGCACTCGGACACTCGAACCCTCATTACGGCGAATACATGGCGTTCATCGAAAGCCATAAGTGCGAGAGCTTGGCCGAGATTGAATCTCTGCTGAACATATTAAAGGCGGCCCTGGATGATCTCGAAACCGAAGACTTCGTAAATGTGGACTGGCCCACTATGGTTTGGTACAGCAAGCATCTAGCCGATGATGCCCAGGAGAGCCTTGGTAATTTCGAGATCCTAAGCGCGGCAGAAGTTGGCAGGAAAGTCATTGAGCAGCCGTTGAGTAGGTTATTGATGGAAGCTTGCGATTTCAAGCGGGTAAGCTTTTTCAATCCCAAACCTCTGACTGAAATGAACGATAGCTTACGAGACAGTGAGGTTTACGGTAGTGAGGTATGGCGGCAGATCAATGGATGGATTAATACAATCGAGCGGGCCGAGGATGGAGAGGCGAGTGAAAATATCGTGAGTCAATTGAGCAGGATGCTGGACGAAGTGCCGATGTTTGTGAGCAATTATTACTTGTAAAACATCGCTGGCAGGTGATCGGTTGCTCTGAGGAACAACGGATAGCGGACATTAATCATGCGATTCATGCGGCGATTACAGGGAACACTGCAGACGTTTTTTCAGAGTAGTTTTTGGTGACACCTCTGAGTAACCTTCGAAGGGGTTTATGACTGGTTCGAGGTCGAAGGGACCCGTTTCAGACCATGCAGCGCAGTATTTCAAATTAATTAATATATATTAACAAAATAGTGCGGTTCACGAACACACCGCGCGATACTCGTGAATTAAGCCTTGGTAGAACCTGGGAACCTGTTGCGGCTACAAGACACTGCATACGGATATCGGGAAACGGCTAGATGGAACTACCTGAGCAGTGTTAGACGGTGTCTGTCTTGTGCTGCCAGATAAGGCGCGATTAAACGATCAGTAATGGCGCTCAAACAGTTCATCTCGTTTACACACTTTAGTGCCGCTTGGTTCGTTATTTGTCCTGCCGACGCCCTCGGAGAATTGCCATGTTACTCGGTATGATTTTGGCAGGATTTTTGTTACGATCCCATCAACCATCGTGCGATATCGTCGTTCAGAAAGAGATTCATCTTTGCGGAGCCGCTGTATCGGTATGAATATGTGTACCTTCATGCCGACGGTTATTTCCACATTATCTGATACTTGTTCGGGATCAAACCCTCTTTCACCAAACGCCCATTGAGTCGCTAACATGTCAGTTTCCTCGCTTACAAATCAATCAAGCTTCTGTCCAAGGCTGCTGCCACATATTGTATCATTTCAGCTTTCCAGCGTCAAACAGCGACCGATGGCTCAAATCGGACTCTCTAGCGTTCCCAACTCAAGAGCTTGCTCGCGCAGCCGATCTCCTACAAGCTTCAATCTGCGCTCACTTGCCAACTTTTATTTGCCATGCACTAGAACCTGTCTTCGTGGTTCACCGCGCAGGTACGGCTGCCTCCACCACCCTCAACGCCTCGGGCAGCATTCCCAGCTTATATACCATCGTGCGTAAGCGGTGCTCAAGATTGCGATGTCGCTTCCAAAATACCTTGTATCTTGCTGCGATCTCGTCAGGCGGGACATAATCGCCATGCGCTTCAAGCAACCCTCTGCGGATTTGCCACCAACCAGCATCCCATCGCATTAACTGGAATATCGGACCAGCCGCTGCACGAAGATACATCGTGTCGAGAGTAAGTTCCCGCATGATGTTCAATACACCCTGGGCATCGGCGGATAATTCCCGCCCGCGCAACCATGATACTAGATAGGGCAGCTTGGCGTCAGCACACTGTTTGAGGATGCTTTCTGGCGCATCTGGATATTTTCCCATGATGCGAGGAGAGAGCCAGAAGAACTGGTTTGTAAGCTCGTATGGCAAGTTTGTATATTCCAGAATGGCGCTGCTTGAATGATTAATGGTGTCGCCTATGAGCCAGATAGCAGCGTCATTTATAAACTGCTGATATTCTGGATGTTTTATGTTTGGAGCCGAATACTGGTCAGGCTCGGATATCCAATTTGGTTCTATAACACCGCGCGCGGTTAGGCAAACGATGCTTTGCTCAAAATTATCTTTTGTTATGGACCATCCAGCGCCATGTCCTGCGACCGAAGAATACAGCGCCGCGACACCATTGTTCCTTACGTCATTACCTGCAAAGGCGGCAAAGCCCAACGAGCCAGGTGCCATTCTGGTCGCAACAGCGCCTTTGTTATCTGAGACCTTTAGCGCTCCATCGAGCGGTACTGAATTGACGTATTGTCGCGGGCGATCAACCCAGCTACTCAAGGGCGCTGCTGCTGGTGCCAGAATCTTCTTAAATTCCTGAGAGGTCTCGTTGCCATCGACAATAACATCAAGTTCAATCGGTTTTTGTTCTGATCCCGATTGCCAGATAGTGAAACTCACAGGGAAATCGCCTTTTACACCAGCAAACACCTTCGAATGAAACGTGAATCCATTGGCAAAGCGAAACTGCTTCTGCCATCCGTCGCGCCATTTGTCATAGCCAGCGCCAGTCCAGATACAGGCGTTGTTGAACACTCCAACCGTGGCATCCAAGTTATACTTCTCTACTAACGTGGCTATCCGCCAGAGAAATTGACATGTAAGGTTTGCGCTTGCCGACTGCAGTTGGTGCTGCTTCATCTCCGCACGGATCGCTGTAGATTTCGGTGTTGTTTGAACGCCAGTTCGCCAGGAGGACGCAGCGTCGAAAGGTGGGTTCAGAATGAAGATCCATTTGCTGCCAGGCTGCATGCGGTCTAGAAGCGCGAGCGGCAGATCTTCATCGGACTGATTGAGGAAATCATACTGGAACACGTTTGTATCGGAGAACTCGCCCGATTGTGTGATTATCGCGATGTCTTGGGGCTGCAATGTGCTGGCGAAACGACCAATTTGTATTTCGAGCAGAAAATCGTGAAGAAGTGCGCCTCTGCCGCAGCACATGTCCCAGATATGTGTAACGTTGCTGCCAACGGCGGCTTGATGGCGAGAAGTAGTTAAATACCTATGGGCCAACGACGCGACACGGGGAGGCGTTTCATGTGAACTTTGGGTTTTCGGCGTGGATGATGCCAGCGGCAGTTCAGCGTGAGTTTCGTGATCTTGAGTTATGGTTTCTTCCACGTCCGCAGTCACTTCTTATCCCACGGCTTGGAATCAAACGAGCGCCGCTCGTCAATATGTCTCTGACGGACGTGGGATCGTCTTTCGATGAACATGGCATCGCGCATGTTGAAGAATTCATCCAGGGTAGTCGGACACTCGGGTGGAACCTCGGGCGTCCATTTGTTCTTGAATGCGTTACACGCCGCACAGCACAACACGCGGTTTGAGTGATCGTCCGTCCACTCATCGCAGATTCCCAATAAGCGGCAGATGTTAGCGGGGACAACATGATCAAGAGAAATCGTCAACCAATTCTCATAAGTTGAAGTGAGGTCTAAGCCACAGAACGAGCAGCTTGTTTGGCCAGTATGTTGCATGTGCCGCAGTGCATATCCAAGCCTGCTTCCGCCGTAACCTCTCACCCGCAAGAAAAGATTACGGCCCAGAAATGGGTAGGAGTCGAAGGGAAGCGGTTCGCGGTTGTCTGCACTTTCTTGTCGAGTCATCTGCTTTACCTTAGATGTGGAATCTGTCCTTAACTATTGTTTAAGAGCGTCGCGAACCAACTCAGTACGTATAAATCCATTGTCGTTTTCAACCACTACGAATCCCACCTTCCTGTAGAAAAAAACGGCCGCTTCATTGAAGTCCATGTAGGTTAAGGTTATCTTCTGGCAATCGGGCCTGGCAAACAAATCGGCAATGATCTGCTTTAGAGCCGCCATTCCATACCCTTTAGCTTGAAACCTCTCGTCGATGAAAAACACGCCGATATCATGATCTGTGCTCGGGGGAGTATTCCGTATGTGAGCATAACCTACAGCAGTGTTTGTGAGTTCATCATAAATCACGAGCCT
>CAIXIX010000214.1 GCA_903919615.1 uncultured Chthonomonas sp. | reverse complement strand
GCACATTCGAGCAACGAACTTAAAATGCATGTACCGCAATGAGAAATGCGATCCCTGAATTTTCCCCAGACCTCTGAGTCAGAGCAATTCATATCCGCCGATAGCGAATGTCCCCAATGCATTCGCGGAAACGGCCCTCGCTGAAAGCGGCAGTGCTTTTCTGCATACGGCATAATTGTCACGACATCTGTTTGAAGTGGGTAGAATACATTGGACTGTGCAGGCAATTCACTCGGAATGCCACACAGTCGACCTCAATGGCGCGGTTCGATGGGGGTTTTCGTTTGCTCGTATGCAGCCAAACTAAACCGATCGAGGTGCCTTTACTTGGCAGCTAATCAGATTCCTCTTCGTCCAGCGCTCCGTCTTCACAGGTTAGTTCCAACTAATTCATGGCAAGGTTACGCATGGGCAACATTGATGGTTGCTGCCTCAACGCTGGTACTTCTAATTCTTAATAGAGCCTTGCTCCTGTCTCACGATGTGGATCTGTTGTATTTGCCACTCGTATTGATCTGTGCGAGTAGATTTGGACTCGGGGCAGCCACGTACACAGCAATCACTAGCGTGATATGCTGGGACTTCTTTTTCGTAAAGCCACTATATTCGTTTAATATTGGGTCACCGCACGATATCCTTGTCACGACGATATTCGTTATGGTTTCCACAATCACTGGCACATTAGCGGATCGAGAACGCAGACGTACGAGAGAGGCCGCAACACTCGAGGAACGGAACAGACTGGCGCGTGATATTCATGATACACTCAGCCAGGGACTCACTGGCATCGTCATTCAGCTTCAGGCAGCACAGCGCGTGGAGAAGACCGATTACGAGAAAGGTCGGTCTGCCGTCCAACAAGCTCGCAAGCTAGCCAAGCAATGCCTGGACGAAGCACGTAGGTCAGTTACTGCATTGCGCCCTGAAGCTCTTGATAGGATGCCACTGCCGCAGGCACTCTCTGAACTTGCAGATCTCATGTCTTTTGAGCTGCCAGTACATATGCATGTGGGTGTAAAGGGCAGAATACGTGAGCTTCCCTCTGCCATAGAAATCGAGTTATTGCGCATCGGGCAGGAAGCGATGACAAATGCCCTAAGGCACTCTGGCGCTAACAATGTTTCTGTCACACTTACGTACGGGCAACGGTCGGTCCGACTCGTAATCGAGGATAATGGAAAGGGATTCGGAGCCGAAAGCTCGCTTTTAACAAGAGTTGGCTTCGGCATCCCCGGAATGCGCGAACGGGCGTATCAGATTAACGCAATGTTCGATGTAACAAGCACGCTCGACGGTGGAACGGTTGTACTCGTCGATGTGCCAATCTGCCGCTAATTCGCCCCGATGAAAGCAACATCAATGGATCCACAAATTCGAGTCCTGATTGCGGATGACCATCCTGTAGTCTTAAGTGGGCTTGCAACAATCATTGACAACGAGCCGGATATGACAGTTGTCGCGCGAGCTACTGACGGCGCAGAAGCTATCAGGCTGTACTCTGAGACGCTGCCAGATGTTGCTTTAATCGATCTGCGAATGCCAAAAATTGATGGCGTGCGCGTAATTCAGGCGATCCGGCAAGATTACAAGACTGCTAGAACACTGGTGCTTACTACCTTTGATACAGATGAGGACATCTACCAGGCTGTTGCGGCCGGGGCAATGGCATTTTTAGCGAAAGGTGCGGCGCCAGAAGACCTGCTTACCGCAATTCGTAAGGCAAACGTTGGTCAGTGTAAAATCGAAGATAGCATTGCTACGCGGTTGATTAATCGCATGCGCACTCCAGAACTGACCGCACGAGAGCTCGACGTGCTTAGGCACCTGACTGAAGGGCGAAGTAACAAGGAGATCGCCGCTCGCCTTGGTGTTGGCGAAGGTACCGTACGAACACACTGTAACAGCATCTTTCTAAAACTCACCGTCAGCGATCGCACGCAGGCCGCCACTCTCGCGATCAAGCGTGGGATTGTTCGCCTCGACTAGGAGCCTGTCCTAGATTAAATCTAGCAGTGTAGTTGACGGGATACCTTTGTCGGTATTGCCGTCGTCTAGGTGCCCACGCGTCGCGTGTGCGGTTGAATTTGGCGTTCTGTTTGTGCTTTTGGCTCGATATTGGCTGG
>CAIXIX010000213.1 GCA_903919615.1 uncultured Chthonomonas sp. | reverse complement strand
TCCCTGTGCAATGCACTTTTCAAAAAGCGCTCCATTCGACGCGAGACGGTCAATTGCAGGACTGGTCGGACGCTCGTATCCATAACATCCAAGTCGGGAGGCTCGCAGGGTATCGACAACAATGAAGACTACGTTCACAGCATTTTTCATCGGGCTCATTATAAAGTGTAGACTACCGGGAGTCAATCCGAAGAATATCACCAATCTTACATTGGGCTATAGATAATTGCTATGTTTGCTAACCGAAGCCATTAAAATTGCGTATCAATAATTGCGTTTGAATCGCAGTGACAGGCTCGCTCCGCGTCAAGGGTGAATTGCGCCACTTTCACAGGTTTGACAGCAATTAGGTGATAGAGTATAGTAGACGTTGCGCCAATCTACGGAGCTGCCCTGGCAGGTCCAAATCGGCTTCAAATGGCGGGACTCAGGGAGTATTGATTATTTATGGATGCGGAATCGCCAGGGTCGAGAAGGTCCACTGATGGTCGTAGTTCATCTCAAGATTTGGATCAAACGCTGCAAAGGACAGGCAGACGCGTAGTGCGTACCCGGAGTAGGGTTGCGGTATTTGGCCGCGTCCTGGGCATCGGCATCTGCGCGGCTTTGTGCGTTGGTTCTGCAGTTGCGGGCACGTTTGTTGGTAATATCTACTATCACAGCAAAGCTGGCGGACTTGTGATAGGGACTGTATTTCGCAACATTAGTAAAGGCAAATTTAGCGCCAATTTCCCAATCGCAGATAATCTTCCAACAGACAAGCAAGCAACAATTAATGTTTTAATGCTGGGGTGTGACGTGGATTATGAGCCAGGACGGCCCGTTGTCCTTAAGAACTCTCGCGGACGAAGCGATTCGATAATGGTTGCAAAGATGGATTTCGTCAACAATCGTGTCAGCGTTCTAAGCATCCCGCGCGACACAGCAGTGCGGATCCCCGGCCACCGTATTAATAAGATTAATGCTGCGAATGCGCTGGAGGGCCCTGAACTCACCCAACAGACAATCAAAGAGACTTTTGGTATAGATACTGATTACTATGTATCGATTAACTTTGATACGTTTCGTAAGATCGTCGACAAAGTTGGTGGTGTCGATTTGACGGTTGAGAAACGACTGAAGTATGACGACAACTGGGGGCATCTACACATTAACTTGTATCCTGGCTTCCAGCACCTAGATGGATACCAGGCGATGGGGTACGTTAGAATTCGCCACTCGGACGATGATCTGCATCGAGCCGCACGGCAGCATGCCTTCCTAGAGGCGATACGTGCAAAAGTTTCTAGCCCAAGTACGTGGGGGAAAGTTCCAGATTTACTAAACACGGTTACCGACGACGTTAGCTCGAACCTCACGTTACCTCAGCTTTTGGCAATATTGCAATGGGTGAAATCAGTACCCAAAGAAAATGTGCAGATGGACACTATGCCATCGTTCGAGGGACGAAGTTATGTCACTGTCAACGTTCCAAAGGCGGAGGACGTGGTAAAGCGACTGTTCTTTAATAATCTCACATCCATGCCAATTAATGCGCCAGACATGAGCGTGGTGGATGAGATCACGGGGCATGGCAAACATAAGCACACCGGCAAGACCGCAAAGGCCACTCCGGTAACCGATAAAGGATCGGATGAGCCACTTATGTCCATCGAGGACGAGCCGCTATCCGATCCGAGGCCAGCCAGCGGAACGACAGTAAATGGCACGCCGGGTTCTGCCGGCGCTGGCGATAGTACAACGAAACCTGGCACAAAGAAATCAGATGGGGATAGCAAAGGCGGCGGTACTACTTCAGATCCGCCGCAGGGGACTTCCTCACCGGACAAGCCTGCAGGCAATCCGCCGGGCCCGCCAAACTAGGTTCCGTATGCGAGCTTTCCACCAGACAATTGAAAAGGCTGCGCACTCTGAACTGAGTGGCAGCCTTTACAGCTTATAACTTGAAATGCAGCGCTTGGCTATCTTCCTTCGCGACCTTCAGCCTGTCGCTTTGCCTTTGCGATTTTTCGCAACCGTGCAGCTGCTTCTCTGCGACGCTTGTCACTTGGTTTTTCGTAATGCTCATGAGCGCGGGCCTCTTTCAAAATACCGCTCTCCATGGTCATCTTCTTAAATTTGCGCAACGCAGCATCGATGCTTTCGCCCGGCTTAACTGTAACTTGTGCCAACGAATTCAGATCCTTTCGTGCAGGGGGGGCTGCCCATACCAGCCAGATGGTGTGATATTCTTGCCGTATGACCGGCTATAAGATTGCGCGTACATTATACCCCGGATTCCGATGTCAGTGTGAAACGATCAGGACAATTATAGTTGGCAAGAGATAGAGATTTCGAGCCTGAAAATGGATCGATACACGAAATTGAAAATCTTTGCCGAGAGATATAACAATCAGCTTGTATACACTGGTCAAATCTGATAAACTTACTGTTCACTACACGCTGTTGAAGCTGCCGCTCTGGCACTTTGACTGCGTGAGGAGGTCTCCGAAATAGCAGCCCCAAAGCCATCTTCACATAGGGTTTCATTGCGTCTGGTAACGGCAACGCTTTTAATAATGGCCGTTGTTCTGGTTGGCCCAGCCTGGAGGCACCGCTCCAACTCGTCTCCATCCCGAGAGATACTGAAGGCTACGAACAGTAGTGCCAGGCGGTTAGAAGCAGATCAGTTGCTGGCCAATCCTGCCGGCGTCCCAGTTACAAAGGATGCTGAAGACGACGATCCCAATGCTAAGGCTCCACCACCGCCGTCAGGTCCAAGAGTACCTCCACGTGCGCTTTCCGGTGCACGTCCTGCTAAACTTCCAAAAGTTCGCGCCGCGAGCGCAATTTTGATGGATGCAGATACGGGTGAGGTCATTTACGAGAAGGATGCTGATGCAGAACGTCCGATGGCTAGCACCACTAAGGTTATGACTGCATTGTTATTTTGCGAACATGTACCTGAAGATACCGTGATTACTGCAAGCAAGAACGCATGCAAAATTCACAACTGTTCGCTGCATCTAAAGCCCGGCGAGCAGATTTCTGCACGTGACCTACTGAGGGCAATGCTGATTCGTTCTGCAAACGATACTTGTGTTGCAGCCGCAGAGCAGACGGCTGGCTCGGAACAGGCGTTTGTTGCGTTGATGAATGAACGGGCCGCACAGATAGGTGCATTCCATACGCACTTTGCCAATCCGCACGGATTAACGGCGCCAGATCACTTCACGACTGCCCGCGATCTTGCCAATATTGCCAGGCAGGCAGTACAGCAAAAACGTATTATGGCGGTCGTTAAACTGCTTGATTGCACAATTAACCGTTCCGTATTGAAGCGAGACTGTAACCTCCACAACTACACACATTTTGTAGGAAGATATGATGGGGCAGAAGGGTTGAAGTCTGGTTGGACCACGCCCTCAGGACATTGTTATGTCGGGGTTGCTTCAAGAAAGGGATGGCGACTTATTTCTGTCGTTTTGAACACTCCCGAGTATGGCACTGACACAACCAAGCTGATGGACTTTGGCTTTGGTAAGTATGAAAGGATACATGTCGCCGATTCTGGGCTTCCGACAGGCGATGCGCCTGTTAAGAGCGGAATTCGAGCGACAGTAGCATCCTGTACAGCACAAGACCTGCGAGTAGTGGTGCCGAAAGGTGAGCGAGACCGCCTGGAGAAAAGGGTGCGTTTCGGTGTACCGAAAGCACCCCTTGAGGCTGGCGCTGAGGTAGGCGCTTTGGATGTGTTCATTGCAGGGCAGGCTGTATTATCAGTGCCTGTGGTTGCGACGGAATCGGTGCATGCTGCACCGCGGGTTGCAGTTGTCACAGGTTCGCGCGCCAGAAACGTGTTAATGGGGTTGGGGGTTTTTGCAGTCAGTCTGGTATCCTTACGGTATGGCAAATACAAAAGATACAGAGGACGAAGGCTCTCGTCTTCAAAAGGTACTCGCAACCGCGGGTCTCGCTTCACGGCGCACATGCGAGACGATTATCGCGGCAGGAAGAGTTAGTGTTAACGGAGTCGTGGTTCGTGAAGCCGGTGTGCGGGTCAATCCTGCAACTGACGTAATTTCTGTGGATGGCGATGTCATCCTGACGGCAGAGGCTCCAAAACCCGTTTACATCATGCTCAACAAGCCGCGAGGGTATGTATGCACCGTCACGGATCCTCATGCTGAAAAGACCGTATTAGATCTACTTGATCAAGTTGAAGAGCGCGTTTACCCCGTTGGACGCTTAGACGCAGACAGCGCTGGCCTCCTCCTTTTGACCAATGACGGAGAGTTTGCAAACCGTCTCACGCATCCGCGCTATCACGTTCCCAAGGTATATCGTGTCCGTGCGAGGGGATTTGTCGACAGAGCGACGGCTATTAACCTTACTGAAGGCGTTGAGCTTCAGGATGGTAAGACTGCGCCCGCAGAAGTAAAGTACGTAGAGTACGACGGTGCAACGCAGAGCACGATTATCGACATAACGCTTTACGAGGGCCGAAACAGGCAGGTTCGTCGT
>CAIXIX010000212.1 GCA_903919615.1 uncultured Chthonomonas sp. | reverse complement strand
TCATTAAATATGGGCACCGATTCAATATAGTCCGTGAGATCCGCAAGGACGCTATTGTATCGGTCACGATCTCCAATTAGATAGGCAGCCGCTAGCGCGAATGCCGGCCGCACCTCCGACACGGAGTTAAACGCCTTGGATTGATCTCTCGATGCACAAACATCCAGGATCTCCTCAAGCGAGGAAAATCGCTCGAAGTAGGGGAACGCAAAACTGTGAACAAGATGCATTATCCCCGCAACCGCCGGGGCAACGTCTTCTTCCGTCTGCAGGGACCATCTGCTTGTACTCCCGTCGTTGACGAGATATTGAATACCGCGGCCAACGACGAGGTTTACCTTTTTCTGCTTCTCATCCCAGTTATCGGTGTGGGGATTTACTACCCGACATATCTCTTCATGCCTTAGCCCTATACTGGGCATTGCGTCTGTGCAGAGGTCCCGGTACGTAGAAAATGAGATCCTAATCAAATCAAAACCGTACGGCGTAGGTCTGCGATACGCCCAGTCCGACATCTTCAATTTGAAAGAGTAGCGATTCAATTCGCAATCTAATGATTGAAGCAGCTGTTTTTGTAACGAATCCCATTTACTTGCCATAAA
This sequence comes from uncultured Chthonomonas sp., assembly GCA_903919615.1. GTDB lineage: Bacteria > Armatimonadota > Chthonomonadetes > Chthonomonadales > Chthonomonadaceae > CAIXIX01. The sequence continues at coordinate 1,377 of CAIXIX010000212.1, read as the reverse complement.
GAAGTCCACTGTGTTGTTTTACGGGAGATCCGATCGAATTGTCAGGCATGTACCTGCATCCAGCTTTCAAGCGCTCTCCGAAACGACATCCCTGCTGATACTGGCGCTTTGCCATCGTTCGAGCAATAGAATAGCTCTCCCGAAATATCTCCCTCACGAATTCCGATAAAGCCACCTGGATAGGTCGCCACAACAACTATATCGTCTGGTTCTTGGGATACCTTACGCAGATCGCCTGCCCCAAGCACCGTTACCTTACCTGCAGAAAAGCCGTCGCAAACTCGGAGGACGTCGACATAGTCATCCGGAAGGGCGATCGAAAAGCGTGACAGCAATAGGCTGACATCATCACCGGTCCTGACCTTGGCGGCACTTGCCGAGTTGTATTGCATTGTTAAGAGTTCAACCCAGCTAACGTCAGGCTTGGGCCTGTATGCGTCAATAAACACGTTGAGTGAAGAGGCGGGCCGCATAGGATCGTCGTGGAACACAACAGACGCTGATGAAATGTCGCATCGATTCCAAATCGGCTTCGCGGATGGTCTAAATGACAATGTGAAGAATTTCCCCTGAACGAGATACATGTCCACCTTGCGAGGTCTAGTGTCACCACCCACCTCGAAGCGAAGGGTCGCAAGCTTCAATTCTAGCGTTTTATTTGGAAATCTGCGGCCAACTCCAGACCTATACTCGCGGGAATAATAGAAGTCGACATCAGCATAACCTGGTGGGTAACGCTTGCCCCATTCCACATTCTGGATCTGAAACGCGAGTATTTCGCGCGCGTCCGCGGACATTGCCTCTTTGAAATGCCCCAAAACCCCTCTTTCGATCGGCTTGAAGGGCTCTATCTTGCGCTTAAATAATGACCACATTTTATTCGTTTTTTCCGGTACGTCCCAGGCAATTAATCGCACATAAGCTACTTGCTACACGACGACATGTTTTTTAGCACATTGTTAAAGGCGGCGGACATCCTCCCGTAGAGCAAGCCTACCGCACTCCCATTAACATAGGACGGAGTTCTCGTAAGTACCTGCTTCCAAAGCGGCCACTCGACAACAGTGTCCTTAAAGCTCTTCCTTAGAAAGTTAAACCGTTTCGCGTCAGACATCGCGTGGTCAATACCCCAAAGCGGTTTGATGTTAAACTTCGAATTGCGAATAAAGTCAGGGACCCATTTGAACCTTGCCGGTATCACATGAGACTCCTCAACGTACATCAGTCCCCGCGGAAATGCCGCATGAGGAACTGCCTTGGAACCGAGCATTTCCCAGTCTTTGGCCCATCCTTTCGCACCTCCAATGAGCGTGGAATGAATTGTTCCGATCCATTCGCCTGCCGAGTAATACCCGCTATTGTGGTCGACGGCGTCAT